>NZ_JARZAH010000013.1:0-174561 GCF_029892145.1 Kitasatospora sp. GP30 | reverse complement strand
CGCCCCCCCCCGCCCCCCCCGGGGGGGCCCCCCCCCGCCGGGCCGGGGCGCGGGGCGGGGGGGGGGGGGGGCCCCCCCCCCCCCGGGGGCCCCCCCCCCCCGGCCGTTCGTGCTGCGCCCACAGGTCCGGCGACCGGCGAAGCGGCGCTGACAAAGCAACGCTTTCACGTTGCCGAGGGATAGTACGGGGTGAAGTGTCCCCACTTGTACGAGGCGAGGAAAACCGTGAGCATCACCGACTGGATCGCTGAGACCACCCGTGACGCGAAGTCCCGGACGCTGTCCGGCGCCCCGGGGTACGCCGCGGTGGCGCGGCGTACGTATGGCGCGAGCCCCGAGGAGGTATGGGCGGCCGTCACCACTCCGGAAGGGATCGCGCAGTGGTTCCTCCCGGTCTCCGGGGACCTGCGGGAGAGCGGCACGTTCCAGCTGGAGGGCCACGCCGGCGGCGACATCCTGGAGTGCGCTCCGCTGCGCCGGCTGCACCTGACCTGGGTGTTCGGGGACGCGCCGGCCAACGAGGTGGTGGTGACCCTCTCGCCCGCCGGGGATGGGCGGACCACCCTGGAGCTGGAGCACGCGGCACCCGTGGAGGGCGACGAGGTTCCCGGGTTCGTCCTGGCGGTGGGCGCGGGGTGGGACCCCGCCCTGGTCGCACTCGGCCAGCGCCTGTCGGGTGAGGTGCCCGACAAGCAGTGGTGGTTCGAGTCCGCCGAGGCAAGGCAGTTCACCCGGGAGTCGGTCCGCGCCTGGGCCGACGTGCTCAACCGGCGCCAGATCGCCAACCCGAATGCGGTGGCCAAGGACGCCGACGAGACCCTCGCGTTCTACCTCGGCGAGTAGCTGACCTGCTGGCGGCCCCTCACCCGAAGGCACGAGGGGCCGCCGTCGGGTCAGCCGGTGAAGTCGCCGTAGTGGTCGAACTCGCCGGCCTTGACGCCCTGCAGGAACTTGGCGAACTTCACCGGAGTGGTACGGACAATGATCTCGCCGTCGTCAGACTCGCGGAGCTCGACCAGACCATCAACCGTACGCACCTCGACACAGTCATCATGGTTCGCGCTGTAGCTGGACTTCTGCCACTCCGAACTACGCATATTCACTCTCCACTTCGCCTTCGAGAGACTCAGCCGGTGAGGTCACCGTGGTGGTCGAACTCGCCGGCCTTGATGCCCTGCAGGAACTTGGCGAACTTCACGGGGGTGGTACGGACGATGACGTCGCCGTCGTCAGACTCGCGGAGCTCGACCAGACCGTCAACCGTACGCACCTCGACACAGTTGTCGTGGTTGGCGGAGTAGCTGGCCTTCTGCCAGGCTGCGCTATGCATGCTTGCTTTCCACTTCGTCTTTGATAGATCGGATGAGATCTCGTGACTCCCCTTCCGGGAGAGCACTGGACTCCATCTGAGCAATGAGCGCCCGGAACCTCGCGAGGTGGGCGGGGGCGTCGAAGAGCTGGCCGCCGTGGCCAGTGTCCATCTGCGCGAAGTCCAGCTCTGCGATCGGGCCTGCCATGTAAGCGTAGTTCTCGCTGGGACTCGGCAGCACGTCCGCATCGAAGCGGACCACCCGCACCGAAATACCTGGGCGCTCGGAGGCGACGATGAGCGACTCCAGCTGGTCGACGAGAACCGTTGACTCGCAGAACCGCATTCGTAGCGCTGCCTCGTGGATGTAGGCGGCGTGCGGCAGGTCGAGGGAGCGCACAGCCTGCTGCCGCCGCATCCGGAAGGTCACTCTGAGATCGACGTGCTGCTGCGCCAGAGGTGGGTAGGTCTGGGCGAACAGAACGCGGGCGTAGTCGCTGGTCTGAAACAGCCCTGGGATAAAGGTGCTTGTGTACGTGGCCAGCCGCTGTGCTCCGGCCTCCAGCTCCGCCACCTCAAGGAAGTCAGTCGAGAGGATCCCTCGATACTCCTCCCACCAGCCACCCTTCTCGCGGTCCACGATGATGTCGGCCAGCGCGTCGATCAGGGGCTGGTTGGCGCACATGCACGTTGCGGCGATGGCATGCAGCCGTTCCACGGTGACGCTGCTCTTGCCGTTCTCCACTTGCGCCACGTAGGCGGAAGTAGTGCCGAGCAAGCGGGCAAGCTGGCTGTTACTGAGGCCGGCCTGCTCTCGCATCCTTCGCAGCTCAGTACCCAGGCGGCGCTGACGGAGCGTTGGGTTCTGGCGACCTGGCATGTCATCCCCTCGAGTTCGTGGGATCAGTGTGCCAAGTCGGCTGCGGATGAGGCCAACCGTCACCCAAGAGAGGGAACCTCCTCCGGATCCACTTATCTCTAACTACCAGTGCGCTATGGTCGACCTCAGACCGACCGATCCGGCGGATCGTCAGCAACGCCTTCCACCAAGGCAGTAGGCGCCCGCTGCCCCCGCACCGCAGAGCAACCACACGCGGCAACCAGCCCCGTCCTGGCCTGGCTCACGGCGACGCATCCGCCGGCGAACGGCACCCATCACAGCACATCCGGAGGTTCCCCATGTGTACCTTCACCCTGCCCAACGAGCCCCAGAACCCCCAAATCTCCCAAACCCCCGAGCCGCCCGACTGGTCCGCCGCCCGCGACGAACTGCGCGAGCTCATGACCAGCGCCCACTGGCCCATCGACCTCGTCCACGATGCCGAACTCGCACTCCACGAGCTCTTCGTGAACGCGTGGAAGCACGGCGGCAGTCCCGCGCCCATCGTCGTGGTCGCGCTCCTCGCCGACCGCACCCTCCGCGTCACCGTCGCCGACGACAGCCCCACGCTCCCCGAGCAGCGCACCCGCACCGCCGACCCAAATGAGCTGTCCGGCCGGGGCCTGCACCTGGTCCGTTCCCTCACCCACCGCTTCGGCGCCGAACCGCGCAAGCGCGGCGGCAAGGCGGTCTGGTTCGAGCTGGACGCCGCATGAACCGTCACGCCCTGGGGCTCGTCCCCCAGCCCCCGCACGTCGAGCGAACCACGGTCGCCCACCTCACCGTTGACGCCGTCGCCGACGCCACCCTCCAACTCCGCGCCGCCGTCGACCTCGATGTCCACGTCGGCCCCGGCGAACACCTCGCCCTCCCCCTGACCCGCCACCAGGCCGAGGACCTCCTCCAGGACCTCGCCGCCCACCTCGGCCAGCGCGTCATCGGAATCCGCCGATGATCCGAGCCGCCCTCGCAACCCTCCTCACCGCCGCGCTCGTCAACACCATCCTCGGCACCCTGATCACCCTCAAGATGTCCAGGCTCAACGAGTAGGCCCACACCCCATGAGCAGGCCCCCCGGAGCCCCGAGTCGCCCACCCGACTCGGACAGGGACTGTCACCACCCGCACCTACGCTCCGACCTCATGAGCATCCTCGGAATCTACGCCCGCCTGGCCCCTGCCGAACTTGCCCGTGCCATCGGCGACCCAAGGTGGGAGTCCATCGAGGAGATCATCAGCGCCGAGACAGACGAACCCGACGCGGCCCAACCTCGCCGCCTCGACATCGACAGGGCATGGGACATCCTGCGCCATCTGCTGGAGCGCCTCGACCTTCCCATCACCATCATCTTCGGCGAGGAGGAGATCCCTGGTGCCAACGCCGAGGACTGGGGTTACGGGCCGCCCCGCTACCTCACCCCGGAGCAGGTCCGCACCTCTGCGGCAACGCTGGCTGCCACCCCGAGCGTCAAGCTGATCGAAGGCGTCACCGCAGCGGAGCTCGTCCAAGCCGAGCTCTACTCGGTCGTCGGGGAAGACGAAGCCGAGCGGTGGCTGACAGCCATCGTCCACACCTACCAAGCCCTCGCACGGTTCTTCGAGTCCGCAGCCCACAGCGGCGATGCGATCGTCGTCTGGTTCTCCTGACGCACTGCCAACCCAGCTGCCCTCCACGACTGATCGACGGGCGCAAGTGGCCCGCTGTCCTCCCATTGCCTGCGTACGCACCGGAGTTGGACCTGGGCGAGTGCCTCTAGGAAGCCTGGGACCGGTAGCGATCGGTAAGGCTCCGAGCAGGGCGCGACGTGCCCGATGCAGCGGCTTCGGCCGCCGCGTCGGGCACGTGCGCTTCTCCGGCCGTTGAGGGCCCCCGGTACGGACGCCTCACAGATCGGTAGCCCGCTCGTGGCGGGGCTCGTACATGCCCAGCTCGCCGCCGCCCGGCAGACGGAGCCTGGTCAGCCGTCCCCAGCGCGCATCGGTGACCGGCTGGATGAACTCCACTCCCTTCGCGGCCAGAGTCCTCACCGTTGCGTCGACGTCGTCGCACATCAGGTAGAGCTCCTGCGTCTCCGGGCCATCGGTGGGATGCACGGCGATCTCGGTCGGCGGAAGCTTGAAGACCAACCAACCAGCTCCCGCATCGACATGCGGATACTCCAGCACGTCCCTGAAGAAGGCCCGGTCCGCTTCCGCGTCACGGCTGTAGATGATGACGTGTCCGCCATTGATCATGCGGCCAGGCTACGTCCTGGCGTGAACAACGTGCTCCTGCGACGCGGTACCGAGTGTCTGGCACGGTGCCTGGCACCCTCACGGCTTCATGGCCGGAACCGGGCCTACCCCCCTCCCCCGACACGTCAACGTCACCTCGACGAGCCGATGTCATCGTCATCGGCTCGGCCGGTAGTAGGCGTCGATGGGGCCGCGGGCCTCGTCGAACAGGGCCGGGCCGTCCTGCACCACCGTCGGCCAGGCACCCGATTGCGGGTTGAGTTCGACGAGTTGCTCGGTGGAGAGCGCGTAGACGACCCGGCCGATGCCCGAGCGGACGATGCCGCCGGTGCACATGCCGCACGGCTGGCAGCTGGTGTACATGGTGGTGCGGGCAGCCGTGTCGGGGTCGAGCTCGCGGGCCGCCCAGCGGGCCAGCTTGAGTTCCGGGTGGGCGCTGATGTCGTTGTCGCGGCGCACCGTGTTGTGGGCCTCGGCGAGGATCGTGCCGTCCGGGCCGGCCAGCAGGGAGCCGTACGGTGCGTCGCCGTGGGCGATGGCGGCGGCCGCGATGCCGATCGCGCGGCGCAGGAGCGTCTCATCAACAACAGTGATCATGCTGCCGTCTTCCAGTGGGTGGCGACCTCGGTGAGCGCCCGCCAGGCCGTGTGGGGCCGCCGGGTCGCTTCCGGGTCTCCGTGGTAGGGGTCGAGTACGACGGTGTCGGCGCCGAGCAGATGGAGCTGCCGGAGGTCGTCGAGGATCTGCTCGATGGTGCCGACGCCGGCGATCCGCTCGGCATCGTCGACCGGGGTTTCAGTCACCCGCAGGGCGATGCGGGGTGCGAACATCGGCAGCGCATGGTCCGTCAGGATCGTGCGCATCCGGGCCACGGAGAGCCGTAGCGGGTGCCAGGCGTCCCCGAACCTGGCGGCGCGTCGGAGCGCCGCCGCGCTGTGGCCGCCGACCCAGACGGGGATCGGGGCGGCGCCCTGCTCGGTCTCGGTGCGCCAGACCTCCCGCAGGGTGGCCAGGTACTCGTCGGTCAGCCGGCCGCGCGCGGTGAACGGCACGCCGAGCGCATCGAACTCCTGACGGGCCCAGCCGACGCCCACCCCGAGCACGAACCGGCCGCCGCTGAGCCGGCTGAGGCTGGTGGCCATCCGCGCCACCAGCAGCGGGTGCCGGTACGGCAGGATCAGCACTGTGGTGCCGAGGCGCACCGTGCTGGTGACCCCGGCCAGCCAGGACAGCGTGGTGAACGGCTCGTAGAACGGATCCGGGTAGCGCTGGGCCACGTCCGGGGTGCCGACCACGTGATCCGACACCATGAGGAGGTCGTAGCCGAGCCCCTCCGCGATCCGCGCCCATTCGCGCAGCACGCCGGGATCGGTGCCGGGCCCGAAGTTCGGTACGTTGACGCCAAGTTGCATGATCGGAGGCTATCGCGGCGATCACCGCACATGGAACCGATCTTTCCCGGCGATAGCAGTGTTCTTCCGTGATTCTGCCGGTAGAGTCGCGATATGGCCGTGAATCTTGACGATACCGACTGGGCAATCATCGGGCAGCTGCAACGGGAGGCCCGCATCTCCCTCAGTGAGTTGGGGCGGCGTGTGAAACTCAGCTCCTCGGCCACCACGGAACGGGTGCGGAATCTGGAGTCGCTGGGCGTCATCACCGGCTACCACGCCGTGGTGGACCTGGCCAAGGTGGGCTACCCCGTGCTCGCCGTCGTCCGGCTGAAGTACCCGGGCAACCGCCACCAACCGCTGCGCCGGCTGCTCACCGAGCGGCCGGAGATCCTGGAATGCCTGCGCACCACCGGCGACGACTGCTACACCCTGAAGGTGGCCGCGACCTCCATGGAGCATCTGGAGACGCTGGTGGATGAGCTGGCCGGCTTCGGCAGCACGACGACCAGCATCGTCTACAGCCACACGCTGCCCTATCGCGGACCCGACCAGCCCTGAACCCTGACGAGCCGACGCCGCCAATGGCCACCCGAGCGAAGCCACCGCACCCACCGACGGAGCCAACCCCCGTGCCCGACCCAGCAGTTGCGATCTTTTCCCTCGGCGGCACCATCGCCATGACCACCGATCCGGTCACCGGCGGCGTGGTGCCCGCCCTGTCCGCACAGGAGCTCCTCGACGCCGTCCCCGCCCTCCAGGAGCTCCCCCTCGACCTCCGCGTCCACGACTTCCGCCGCCTCCCCGGCGCCTCCCTCACCTTCGACGACATCACCGCCCTCTCCTCCGCCATCGCAACCGCCGTGCAAACCGGCTGTGTTGGCGCAGTCGTCACCCAGGGCACCGACACCATCGAGGAGACCGCCTACCTCCTCGACCTCCTCCACTGCGGCGACGCACCCATCGTCGTCACCGGCGCCATGCGCAACCCCACCCAGCCCGGTGCGGACGGCCCGGCCAACCTGCACGCAGCCGTCATCGCCGCCGGCTCGCCCCAACTGCGCGGCGCCGGCGCCGTGGTGGTCCTCAACGACGAGATCCACGCGGCCCGCACCGTCCGCAAGTCCCACTCCACCAGCCCGGCCGCCTTCACCTCTCCGGCCACCGGCCCGCTGGGTCGCCTGTACGAGGGCCGCGTCCACCTCCACTCGCCACTGGCACAACGCCCAGTCACCCCAGGCGTGTTGACCAACCCCGCACCCCGCATCGGCCTCTACACCGCAACGCTCGGCGACGACGGCACGCTCCTCGCCGCCATGGCCGACGCCTGCGACGGGCTCGTCATCGCCGCCTTCGGGGTCGGCCACGTCCCGCAGGACTTCGTCGCCGTCCTGGAGCGAACCGCCGCCCGCATTCCCGTGGTCCTCGCCAGCCGCATCGGCAACGGGCCAGTTCTGCAAGCGACTTACAGCTTCCCCGGATCGGAGAAGGACCTCCTGCAGCGCGGCCTGATCCGGGCCGGCCACCTCGACCCCTACAAGGCCCGCCTCCTCCTCCACGTCCTGCTCGCCCAGGGCCGAACCAGCACCGAGATCGCCGACGCCTTCCACACCGCCGCTGCCCGCTGAGCCGCTCGCCGGCAGCCGCCAACTACCACCTGAGCCCGCCTGAGACCGTCCAATAGCTTCTGAGTCGTGATCACATGGCAGGGGAAAAGAGGCTGGTGAGCCGATGATCAAGCTGATAGCTTTCAGTCGACCGTGACACGCCCGAGGAGGTGAGACCCCATGAACGCTGTATCGATGTGGGTGCTCCCCGTTCCCGTCACGGCCGGGCGGCTGACGTAGCTGTCGCCGGGAGCGCCTCGACAACAAGGCCCTCCCGAAAGGCAACACCTATGTACTCTCTCCAATTCACCGCCGAGTCGTCGTCGAACGGCATGGTCGAGCGCGACTTCACCGTAAACGACGTCCCCGGCGTCCTCTGGTCTCCGGCCTCCGACGCGGCCGACCGCGCGCCCCTGATCCTGATGGCCCACGGCGGCGGCAACCACAAGAAGCACCCGGCGATGTCGGGCCGCGCCCAGCGCCTGGTGGCCGGCTGCGGCTTCCACGTCGCCGTCCTCGACGCGCCCGGTCACGGCGACCGGCCGCGCACGGCGCACGACGACGCCGAAATCGCCGAGTTGTTCCGGGCGCGGGCGGCCGGCGAGCCGGAAGGCCCGATCGTCGTGCGCTACAACGACCACCTGGCGGAACTCGCCGTACCCGAGTACCGGGCGACCCTGGACGCCCTCCAGGAGCTCCCGGAGATCGGCACCGACGGGCCGGTCGGCTTCTGGGGCATCAACATGGGCACCGCGATCGGCATCCCGTTCGTGGCGGTCGAACCCAGGATCACCGCTGCGGTCTTCGGCCAGCACTGGCCCGACACCCTGGCCGAGAAGGCGCGGCAGATCACCATCCCGATCGAGTTCGACCTGCAGTGGGATGACGAGCACATCTCGCGCGAGGCCGGTCTCGCGCTGTTCGACGCCTTCGCCTCGAAGGAGAAGTCGCTGCACGTGAACTCGGGCAGGCACAAGGAGTTGCCCAGGTTCGAGGCGGACAGCGCGGTCCGCTTCTTCGCCCGGCACTTCGGCCGGCCGCCCGTCTCGCCGGTCTGACCTGCGCGGTCGCGGCGCCCGGCTCACTGGCCGGGCGCCGCGCCGGCGCCGCCCCCATGCAGGAGGAGTTGCCATGTCGATCGAGTTCGTTCGCCGCTTGGACGGCTTGGTCTACCGCTTCCGCCCGGACGGCACCTTCAACGGCAAGCCTTCGTATCTGCGGCTGGACCTGGAGCTGTGGTGCCGCTGGCTGCCGGAGCGGGGTTGGTGCACCATCGACGCGAGCGGTGTCGCCAACTCCTGGCCGCTGCTTGGGCGAACGGGCGACCAGGAGCCGTTCCCGCCCCTGGGCCCGTGGCGCAGCTGGAAGGCCGGCAAGTCGTACCTCTACGACCTGCGTCGCACCGATCCCCTGCCGGATCCGACGCACCCCGACCTCACATACCGTCAGACTCCCTAACCTCCATGACTCTTGGGCCGCACGAGTGGCAGCCCCGCCGTGTCGGCGGTAGATCACCCGTTCGGCCGGACAGTCAACCTGGCGTGACGCCGATAGAGGTAGCACCACACTGTCCGCGTTGCTCCAGGGGATGATCGGCGATGCTCAGAAGGACCTTTCTCCGCGCCGGCTCGGTGACCGGTGCGCTGCTGGCCGGCGGTCTGCGGGTCGCGCCGGCCGAAGCCCTCGCGCGGCGGGACCTGCCGCCGCGGATCCTGCCCAACCTGTTCCTGAATCCGATCGGGGACAGCGCCGCCATCCCCCGGTTCGTGAACGCGCTCCCGCTGCCCAGGCGAATCGACGGGCAGCACACGGACCGGATCACCATCGTGATGCGGCCGACCGTGCAGGACGTCATCGGTGGCGGCCTCGGACTGCGGACACCGGTGTGGGGTTACGGGCTGCACACCCCCCACGGCCCAGCTCAAGTGTCCTACCCCGGTCCCACGATCGTGGCCCGCAAGAACCGCCTGCTGAAAGTGAACTGGCTGAACGACCTGCCCGAGAAGCACATGCTGCCGGTCGATGACACCATCCACTGGGCGGGCTATCCCACCGAGGAGGGCGGGGGTGTGCCCACGGTGGTGCACCTGCACGGCGGCCACACCGAGGCGAGGTCCGACGGCCACGCCGAGGCCTGGTACACCAGCCCCGCGACCGGCCACACCGGACCGGCCTACCAGACGACCCTGTACCGGTACGAGAACAGCCAGGAAGCGGCCACGCTGTGGTACCACGACCACGCGATCGGCCTCACCCGGTTGAACGTCTACGCGGGCCTGGCCGGGTTCTACCTGCTGCGGGACGAGAACGAAGACGAACTGGTCAAAGAGCACCTGCTGCCGACCGGTCCACATGAGCGGGAGATCGTCCTCCAGGACCGGTACTTCTATCCGAACGGTCACCTGGCCTACCCGGACCAGGGTGCCGAGCAGAAGCCGCCGCCATCGATCATCACCGGCTTCACCGGGGACGTCGGGGTGGTCAACGGGGTCGCCTGGCCGCGCCTGGACGTCGAGCCGCGCATGTACCGGCTGCGGGTGCTCAACGGTTCCAACGTCAAGACCTTCGACCTCCGCATGCTCGGGCCGGAGCCGTCACGGAATCCGTGGCCGCTCCCCGTGTACCAGATCGCCACGGACGGCGGCTTCCTGGAGCGGCCGCTCCGCCTGACCGACCCGCTGCCGCTGTCCCCGGCCGAACGCGTCGATCTCGTGGTCGACTTCACCGGCCTGGTGGACGGGGAGTACACGCTCACCCACGACGCCAGCACCGATGCCATGGTCGACGCCCTCCCGTTCATGAAGTTCCGCGTCAACCAACCCCTGGACCGTGCCCGGCCCGTGACCAGCCTGCCGGAGAGGCTGCGCCCGAAGCCGTTCCGGATCACCGCGCCGGCGACGGTCACGCGCAAGGTCCTGCTGTCGTTCACCAAGGACGAGCTCAACCGGTTCAAGCTCATGCTGGGGACCGTGAAGGACGGCCGACTGACCTGGGACGACCCGGTCACCGAGACGGCCGCCCTGGGCGGCACGGAGATCTGGGAGATCTACACCACCATGGGGGGCACGCACCCCATCCACCTCCACCTCGTCGAGTTCGAGGTGCTCGACCGGATTCCCTTCACCGCCAAGGTGGAAGACGACGGTTCCCTCACCGACATCGTGGTCGACGAGACCCGCAAGCAGGAGCCGTTCCCCACCGAACGCGGCCCCAAGGACACCGTGCAGGTGCCCAAGGGCATGGTCACCCGGGTCAAGGCCACCTTCGACAAGCCAGGCATGTACATGTGGCACTGCCACATCCTCGAACACGAGGACCACGAGATGATCCGGCCGTTGGAAGTCCGCTGACCAACGCCCACCGGCAGCCGCCCACCGCACCTCCCCGACCCCGCATCCCGGACCTCGGGCCTCGGAACTCGGGCCTCCCCGAAAGGACTTCCCGCATGCGTAGGCTCATCAGCGCATTCGCCACCGCCGGGTGCACCGCCGCCCTGATGCTGCTGCCGGCCGCAACGGCCCATGCCGTGCCGGCCGGCTGCGTCTACAGCGACTCCACGGCGATCACCGCGGCCGACCCGACGGCCGTCACCAGCCTCACCTTCCCCGAAGGCGCCATCAACCCCGAGGGCCAGGTCTGCCACCACGGCACCTGGGTGGGCCCCAGCATCGACGACGGCAGCTACGACAGTGGCCCTGGTGCCTGACCCGCGTCGATACTGAGATCGCTCACCCTGCGCTGGACACCGAAGGCGGGGTAACTCCGGGGTTGATGCCAGGAGTTACCCCGCCTTCGGCTCTCCTCAGCTCACTCCTCGGCGATGAAGTCGCCCTGGATGTTCTCCTTGGCCCACGCCTTGGCCTGCTCCGCCTCGGCCTCACGCTGTGCGGTGATGATCACCCGGTTCCCGTCGGGGTCGTCGATGGTCACATCAGTGGTGAACCACAGGGCGTCCGTGGGGCCTTCGATGCGGGCGCCCTCCGGAGCGGCGGCCCGAAGCGCGGTCGCCAGCGCTGCCACGTCCTGCCCGCCGGCGTTCAAGCTCACCGTCACGCTGCCGCGCTCCGCCGCGCCGGGGACGAGCAGGATGTCCTGGTACTTCATCCGCCGCAGGTGCACCACCACGGGGACACCCTCCGGGCCCGGGATGGTCGCGATGGAGACGAACCCGACGGCGTGGTAGAACGCCTCGGCCGCCAGGATGTCGGCAACCTTGAAGCTGGCGAACATCGGCATGGGGTAGATGGTCCGGTCGATGACGGGTGCAGTGGTATCGGTCATGCCACGGAACGTATGACCTGACGTTACGTCAGGGCCAAAGCCCACCACCCTCTCCACAGCCCCCTGCCTCCCTGACCACCCCACCACCCCACGCAACGCCCCGGCGCTCCCCGGCCCCAAGGCGGCTGCCCCGCTCCCCTCACACCACCCGCGGTTCCCGCTTCCGCCCCCGCCCCCGGCGAGTGCGGCGTTCGCGGGTCGGGTGCTCCGCGGCCGACGGGGCCACCTGGATCCGCAGTTCAAGTGGCAGCTCACCGCCCACCGCGTCACATGCGTGCGCCAGTGGCCCGCCCCGGAAGGCCGTCACCGCCGCCGAGGGGTCGCTGCCCGGCTCCAGGAGCAGTTGTGCCCGCAAGCGGGCCCGGTGGGGGCTCCCGAACAGGCGGACCCGGGCTGCCGTCACCTCCGGCAGGTGCAGCGCCGCGTCCTGCACCGCGCGGCCCAGCGCCGCGCCCCGCAGGCGCAGCCGCAGGACGGGCCCCCCACCGGGCTCACCCCCGCCGCCCGTCGGCAGCTCGAACTCGGCGGGCTCGGACTGCCGGAGTTGCACGGCCAACCAGCACACCGACAGCACCACCAGCAGCGCGAGGCCCGCCACCACCGCCGGCCACCACCAGCCGCGGTCGCGCCACCGGGTGCGCGAGGCGTTGCTGAGCAGCGGCTGGTGCGGCGAGGTGAGCGGCCACCAGGAGGGCGGCACGACCCCAAGCCGGTGGTAGGCGTCGAAGCCCCCGGCCAGCACCAGCAGTGCGCCGACCAGCAGCACCAGACCGACCACCGCGAGCAGCACCCGGTTCACCGTGGTCCGACTCACCATCAACCTCCACCAGACAGTCGGTCAGTTCATGTGGGGCCGGTGCCGGGCCCGCCGCCCGCGCACCTTCAGATCGGGCCGCCGCACCAGGCCGATCCGGTCCAGCTCCTCGTTCAGCACCACGCGCGCCCGGTCCAGGTCGGCGCTGCCGTGCACGGTGACCCGGGCCCGCCGCCGGCCCACCCGGACCCGGGCGGACGCCACCATGGGCTCCGCGCAGACCCGCCGCTCCAGCAGTGCGGCGACGCCGAGCCGGTCGACCGCCGAGCCGGGGGCCCGGCGCAGCGGCAGCCAGCGCCGCTCCCCCGGTGCCACGGCCAGCACCAGCAGCCACAGGCCGAGCACGGCCACCACCGCGGCGCCGGCCAGCGCCCAGGGCGAGTCCAGGTGGCGGGTGGACAGCTGGTGGGCGAGCCAGCGGCGCCAGCTGCCGGTGTGGTGGCCGGTCCACTCCGACACCGCGTCATAGAGCAGCGCCCCGGCCCCGGCCAGTACCGCCAGCGCGACCAGCGCCGACACCCGGGTGCGGGGGGAACGCGGACGGCCCGCCTCACCCGGCACTGGACGGCTCCACCGGCACCAGGTGCTCCACCACCACGTCCACCTCCCGCACCTCGATGCCGGTCAGCCCGCCCACCCGCTCGCCCACCTGCGCCCGCACCCGCTCGGCCCAGGCCGCCAGGTCGCCGGGGAACGGCAGGTCCAGCCCGACCCACACCCGGGCGCCGCCCCCGAGCACGGCCACCGAGACCCGCGGGTGGCCGCCGACCGGGTCGGGCCCGAGCGCCTCCCGTGCGGCGAGCTCGGCGATCCGCTGCAGCACCCGGTCGGCGATCCGCAGCCGGCCGCGCCGGGCGGGCGCGGTGTCCGGGCCGGTGTCCCGCCCCCAGGCGGCCCGCAGGAGCGAGTCCCCCGTCGCCATCAGCGGCGCCGGTCGTGGCTGCGCAGCAGGTCGCCGAGGTCACCCAGGTCGATGTCGCTCTCCACCAGCCGCCCGACCACGAAGCCGACGGCTCCGAGGGCGAGGACCAGCAGGAAGGCGGCGAACCCGCCGAAGTAGCCGGCGAACCCCAGGGCCATGCCGATCAGCAGGCCGAGATGGGCGAGATTCATCAGGTACTCCCGAGGGCTCTGAATGTGTGGCAGTTACTGGACCCGGCCCCGCCGTTCGGAGGAGATCAGCTCCTCTTCCTCCTCGGACTCGTCCGGCAGGTGGACGTCGTTGACCGCGATGTTGACCTCGACCACTTCGAGGCCGGTGAGCCGCTCCACCGAGCTGATGATGTTGCGCCGCACCGCGGCCGCCAGCTCGGGGATCACCGCCCCGTACTCGACGATCAGGGCGATGTCGATCGCGGTCTGCCGCTCCCCCACCTCGGCCTTGATCCCGCGCGAGACGCTGGTCCGGCCGCCGGAGGCCCGGTCCCGCATCGCGCCGAGGGTGCGGGCCAGGCCCGAGCCGAGCGCGTGGATCCCGGGCACCTCGCGAGCGGCCATGCCCGCGATCTTCTCGACGACGCCGTCGGCCATCACAGTGCGGCCGCGCTGCTCGGCTCCGGTCGGGTTGCCGTGCGGCGCGTGCGGCTTGCTCATCAGATCGGACGGTTTGGGGGTCTCGGGCATGGGGGTGCCTCCAGCGGTGTGGCTCCAGCTATACCGTAATCAGTACCAACTCTGACATTTCGCCACGGAACGTGCCCCTGGAAGGGTCCACTCGCACGCGAACAGCCTCCCGGTCACCGGACCTCCTGGTACTCCGGGAGAGCGACGGGCGTACTCCGGGTCGCCGGGCGCATGGTCAGGACGAGCACGGCCAGCCCGGCGAAGATCACCGCGGCGACCAGGGCGGTCACGTGCAGGCCGGCGGTGAAGGCGGCCCGCGCGGTGTGCAGCAGGGCCACACCCTGACCGGCCGGCAGGCGGTGGGCTGCGGCGATCGCGCCGGCCAGCGAGTCGGAGGTGCCGTGCGCCCGGTGGCGGTAGACCACCGCGGCCAGCACGCCGAGCAGCGCGAAGCCCAGCGAGCCACCGAAGTAGTTGCCCGTCTCCGACATCGACGCCGCCGAGCCGGCGCGCTCCGGCGGCACGGACCCGACCACCAGCCCGGTGCCGAGCGCGAACAGCGGGCCGGTGCCCAGCGCCAGCACGGCGATGCCGGTCATCACCAGCGGCAGTGCCCCGGCACCGTCGGCACCGACCAGCAGCAGGCCGCCCAGCGCCGACACCGCCAGCCCGCCGGCGATCGCGGTGGTCTGCTTCATCCAGCGCACCAGCTGCGGCGCGGTCATGGTGCCGATCGCCACGCCCAGACCCATCGGCGCGAACAGCACCGCCGAGGCGAGCGGCGAGTGGCCCAGCACGCCCTGCAGGTACTGGGTGACCAGCAGGCCGGTGCCGGCCATCGCGATGCCGGCGAACACCAGCGCGATGATGACGGCCGTGAACGGCCGGCTGCGGAACAGGTGAAGATCCAACAGCGGTGCCTCCAGCCGCAGTTGACGACGCACGAAGAAGGCTCCGAGGGCCGCGCCGAGGACCAGGGCCAGTGCCGGGACGGTCGGCGCGCTCACTACGGCCAGTTGCTTGACGCCGTAGAACACCAGCAGCACCGACAGCAGCGACTGCCCCACGCCGACCGGGTCCAGCCGCCCGGCCCGGTCGCTGCGGAACTCCGGCAGCAGCACCGGCCCGGCGAGCAGCAGCACCGCCATCGCCGGCACGGCGGCCAGGAACACCGACCCCCACCAGAAGTGCTGGAGCAGCAGCCCGGCGAGCACGGGCCCGAGCGCACCGCCGGTGAACTGGCAGGTCGCCCAGATCGCGATGGCCTGCCCGCGCTGCCGTTCGTCGCGGAACATGGTGGTGATCAGGGCGAGGGTGGACGGGGCCAGGGTCGCGCCGGCGACGCCCAGCATCACCCGCACGACGATCAGCATCAGCGGGCTGACCGCGAACGCGGCCAGCACCGACAGCACGGCGAACGCCGCGGCACCGATCAGGAGCAGGCGTCGGCGGCCGATCCGGTCACCGAGCGTCCCCATCGTGATGACCAGGCCGGCCACCATGAGGCCGTAGCTGTCACTGATCCACAGCTGCTGGACGCTGCCGGCCCCCAGCTCGGCGCTCAACCGCGGCAGCGCGAGCAGCAGCGCCGTCGTGTCGATCGCGACCAGCAGTGTCGGCAGGCAGAGGACGGCCAGTCCCAGCCACGCCCGGTTGGCTCGCATCTCGAAGGCTCCTGTTTCTCTCGACGTCGGCTTCTCGGATGAGTTCGCACTCTCGACGTTTCGCCGACCGGTCGGAGCGGGCGGGCGCGTCTTGACATCCCCTGCTGGGAATCCGCCGGAAACCCGGAGAAACTCGTGCGAGGTTTCCGCCGAGGGATGTCAAGACGAGGGCGGCGGCTCCGACCACCGGTCGAAGGGGCCCGGCGGGCCCGCTGACCATGAGGAGGACGAGATGCAGTTCCTGATCAGCCTGCACATCAACCCGGCCGTGCTGGACGCGTTGACCGACGAGGAGAAGGCGGCGATCGGCGGCGGCCACGGCGCGTTCATCGTGGAGCTCAAGGAGTCCGGCGAGCTGATCACCACCCAGGCGCTGGTCGACCCGTCGCAGGCCGTCGTGGTGTCCGTCGTGGGCGGCCAGCCGGTGGTGACCGACGGCCCGTTCCTGGAGGCCAAGGAGTTCCTGGGCGGCTTCTACCTGGTCGACTGCGAGAACAAGGAGCGCGCGATCGAGCTGGCGGCGCGGATTCCGGACGCCGCGATCACGGGCCTGGGCGTCGAGGTGCGGCAAGTGATGTTCGCTGACGGACAATTGGAGGCATGACAGGAGCGGACTTCGAGGGCCTGCTGCGCGAGCTCGCGCCGCAGGTCCTCGGCACCTTGGTGCGGCGGTACGGCCAGTTCGAGGGGTGCGAGGACGCCGTCCAGGAGGCGCTGCTGGCCGCCAGCGTGCAGTGGCCGGGCGAGGGCGTGCCGGACAACCCGCGCGGCTGGCTGGTGACCGTCGCGTCCCGGCGGCTCATCGACCAGTTGCGCAGCGATCACGCCCGTCGGGAGCGGGAGTCGGCGACGGCCGCCGAGGTGGCGCCCGAGGAGGTGCCGGGCACCGACGACACCCTCGTACTGCTGTTCCTGTGCTGCCATCCGACGCTGACGGCGGCCTCCCAGACCGCGCTGACGCTGCGGGCGGTCGGCGGGCTGACCACGGCCGAGATCGCCCGTGCGTTCCTGGTGCCGGAGGGCACCATGGCGGCCAGGATCAGCCGGGCCAAGCAGCGCATCAAGGCGGCCGGCAGCTCGTTCCGCCTGCCGGACGGCACGGAGCGCGAGGAGCGGCTGCGGGTCGTGCTGCAGGTGCTCTATCTGATCTTCAACGAGGGCTACACCGCCTCCTCCGGCCGGGAGTTGGACCGCGCCGACCTCGCGCGGGAGGCGATCCGGCTGACCCGGATGGTGCACGCGCAGCTGCCCGAGGACGGTGAGGTGGCCGGGCTGCTGGCCCTGATGCTGCTGACCCACGCCCGCCGGGCGGCCCGGACCACGGCAGCCGGTGACCTGGTGCCGCTGGACGAGCAGGACCGCGCCACGTGGGACCGCGCGCTGATCGACGAGGGCATACGGCTGACCAGGGCATCGCTGGCCCGGCCGGCGCTGGGGCCGTACCAGCTGCAGGCTGCGATCGCCGCCACGCACGCCGACGCGGCCACCGCCGAGGAGACCAACTGGCCGCAGGTGCACGCCCTTTACCTGGTCCTGGAGCGGATCGCACCGAACCCGATGGTCACCCTCAACCGGGCGGTCGCGCTCGCCGAGACCGCGGGCCCGGCGGCCGGGCTGGCCCTGCTGTCCACGTTGGACGGCGACGAGCGGATGGCCGGGCACCACCGGCTGCTGTCGGTGCGGGCGCACCTGCTGGAGAAGAGCGGCGACACGGCCCGCGCGTACCAGCACTACCTGCGGGCCGCGAAGGCCACCGCCAGCATCGCTGAGCAGCGCTATCTTCAGGCCCGGGCCGCCCGGGTGAGACCCTGATCTGGAGGCCCGGGCCGCCCGGGTGAGACCGTAGGTGCGGCCCGGACCGTCGCGTCGGCGTCAGTCGCCGATCCCGGCCAGGTCGCGCAGCCGGCGCGCCTGGGCCGCCCGCTCGGCGGCGATCTGCTCCTGGTAGCTGCGGTCGGCGGCGCCCTGGAGCAGCGCCTTGGTCTCGATCACCGCGTTGCGCGGCGCGGCCAGCAGGGCGGCGGCCAGGTCGCGGGCGGCGGCCTCCAGCTCGGCGGCGGGCACCACCAGGTTGGCCAGGCCCAGTTCGGCTGCCTCCTTGCCGTACACCCAGCGGCCGGTGGCGCAGATCTCCAGCGCGCGGGAGTAGCCGACCAGTTCGGTGAGCGGCTTGGTGCCGGTCAGGTCGGGGACCAGGCCGAGCGAGGTCTCGCGCATCGCGAACTGCACGTCCTCGGCGCAGACCCGCAGGTCGCAGGCGAGCGCCAACTGGAAGCCGGCGCCCACCGCGTGGCCCTGCACCGCCGCGATGGTGATCACGTCGGGGCGGCGCCACCAGCTGAAGGCGTCCTGGTAGCCGGCGATCGCGGCGTCCAGCTCCTGGTCGCTGGAGCCGGCCAGCGCAAGGAAGTTGGGCTCGCCGGGGATGCCCTCCGGGGTGAACATGGCGCGGTCGAGGCCGGCCGAGAAGGAGACGCCCTCGGCACGCAGCAGCACCACCCGGACGGTGCCGGGCAGCTCCCGCCCGATCGCGGTCAGGGCGCGCCACATCGCGGGGCTCTGGGCGTTGCGCCGCTTGGGCTGGCAGAGGGTGACCACGGCGAGTTCGCCCTCGACCTCCAGCCGGACGCCGGCCGCCTCCCAGTCGGCGGGGCTGGCAGGGGTGGGAACGGGCGCGGTCATGGGCACCTCCGGCGAGTTCAGGGCAGGCCAGGACGGGCTGCCCACGGTTCTACCGGAGAGTAACTTATTGGCCCGGGCTTCTGTAGCCCACCCGGCCGGCCCAACGAAACGAACGTTCGGTCAGCCAACGCGGAGCAGTTGAGCGAACATGACGATCGGCGGCCGGATGAGGACGCCTCCCACCCATGGCGGAGGTGCCTGTCGCGGTCGCCGATGCGTCGCGCGGAACTGACGGTCCGTCGGATCCAGTGGTGCCGCCTGGAGGGTCGTCCGCCGCTGCGGAAGCCGGCCCGTGGAATCTGACGCGTCGTCAGGATCCTGCGGCAGCGGCCGCCTTGGCCTTGCCGCGCGTGGCACCACCGCGACCCCGGAGGTTCACCCCGGTCTCGCTCAGCATGCGGTGCACGAAGCCGTACGAACGGCCGGTCTCCTCCGCCAGAGCGCGAATGCTCGCCCCGGAGTCGTACTTCTTCTTCAACTCGGCCGCGAGCTTCTCACGCGCGGCACCAGTCACCCGGCTGCCCTTTTTCAGAGTCTCGGCCACCCGTGCCTCCTCGTAGCTGTGCTCGGTCAGATTCCCATGATCACCCATCCCCTGGCTCCTGGCCACCCATTCGACAAGGTCTGTCCGGGGAAAGGAGCGCGCATGGGGCGTACCGCCAGCGCATCGGGGCGCTCACCCTGGGTGTTTGCGCCCCAGCGGGAAACGGGAGCCCAGAGAGAAAGTGCTGATCAGCCGGGTCGCCCGGGCCGAACGCGCAATGGATCCGATTAAAACGGAATCTGAGACCCCCGCATTCCCAGATCGCCTCGGCTGATGAGATCGCATCGGCCGGATGCAGGAGCGTGCGTCTACCGAAGGTGAGCGGCCGGGTTGATCGTGTGACTGCCCGGGGACCGCCGGATGAGCAACGGGCGGCCCCGGCCTGAGCCAGGACCGCCCTCGCGGAAGCAATGGACCGCCGCAGCGCGCGGCGGCCGTCGACGAAACGTCAGGCCAGCGCGACCAGGTCGTGGTAGGCCGGAGTCCACAAGTCCTCGACGCCGTCCGGCAGCAGGATGATCCGCTCCGGCTCCAGCGCGTCGACCGCGCCCTCATCGTGGGTGACCAGCACCACGGCCCCGGTGAAGGTGCGCAGCGCGCCCAGGATCTCCTCGCGGCTGGCCGGGTCCAGGTTGTTGGTGGGCTCGTCGAGCAGCAGCACATTGGCCGAGGAGACCACCAGCGAGGCCAGCGCCAGCCGGGTCTTCTCACCGCCGGAGAGCACGCCCGCCGGCTTGTCGACGTCGTCGCCGGAGAACAGGAACGAGCCGAGGATCTTGCGGATCTGCACCAGGTCGGTGTCCGGCGCGGACGAGCGCATGTTCTCCAGCACGGTGCGCTCGGGGTCCAGGGTCTCGTGCTCCTGGGCGTAGTAGCCGATCTTCAGCCCGTGGCCGGGGATCACCTCGCCGGTGTCGGGCTGCTCGACGCCCGCCAGCATCCGCAGCAGCGTGGTCTTGCCGGCGCCGTTCAGACCGAGCACGACCACCCGGGAGCCGCGGTCGATCGCCAGGTCGACATCGGTGAAGATCTCCAACGAGCCGTAGGACTTGGACAGTCCACTGGCCGTCAGCGGGGTCTTGCCGCACGGGGCCGGGTCGGGGAAGCGCAGCTTGGCGACCTTGTCGGAGGCACGCACCTGCTCCAGACCGGACAGCAGCTTCTCCGCGCGACGGGCCATGTTCTGCGCGGCGACCGTCTTGGTGGCCTTGGCGCGCATCTTGTCGGCCTGGGCGTTGAGGGTGGCGGCCTTCTTCTCGGCGTTGGCCCGCTCCCGCTTGCGGCGCTTCTCGTCGTCCTCGCGCTGCTGCTGGTACTGCTTCCAGCCCATGTTGTAGATGTCGATCGCGGAGCGGTTGGCGTCCAGGTAGAAGACCTTGTTGACGACCGTCTCGACGAGCTCGACATCGTGCGAGATCACGATGAAGCCGCCCTTGTACGTCTTCAGGAAGTCCCGCAGCCAGGCGATCGAGTCGGCGTCCAGGTGGTTGGTCGGCTCGTCGAGCAGCAGGATGTCGGCGTCGGAGAAGAGGATCCGGGCCAGCTCGACGCGGCGGCGCTGACCACCGGAGAGGGTGTGCAGCGGCTGGGAGAGGATCCGGTCCGGCAGGCCGAGCGCGGCGGCGATGGTGGCGGCCTCGGCCTCGGCGGCGTACCCGCCCTTGGTGAGGAACTCGGTCTCCAGCCTGGAGTACTTCTTCATCGCGTTGTCGCGGGTGGCGCCCTTGCCGTTCGCCATCCGCTCCTCGTTCTCGCGCATCTTCTTCAGCACGGTGTCCAGGCCGCGCGCGGAGAGGATCCGGTCGCGGGCCAGCACGTCGAGGTCGCCGGTGCGCGGGTCCTGCGGGAGGTAGCCGACCTCGCCGGAGCGGGTGACCGTACCGCCGGCCGGCAGGCCCTCGCCGGCCAGCACCTTGGTCAGCGTGGTCTTGCCGGCGCCGTTGCGCCCGACCAGGCCGATCCGGTCGCCGGGGGCCACCCGGAAGCTGGCGGACTCGATGAGGATGCGGGCACCGGCACGCAGTTCGAGGGTGTTGGCGGAAATCATGGCTGGTGGAGACTCCTGTGACGGGAAGCGGCGGACGGCAGTTCGGACGGGCGGGTGCCGCCGCTAATACAGAGCGATAACAGCCATGCGGGCCAGTCTACCGGGCACGCCGAGGGTGCCCGGATGAATTATTCAGAGCTCCCGACCGGCTGCCGGGCGCGGTACCGGTCGAGGCCGGGCCGCCGGCGCGGGGTCGGTGCGCCGGCGGCCCGCCGTCAGTGCGCGGACTGCTGGGCCGGGCTCGGGCAGCCGCCGGCCGCCGGCTCGGCCGCGAACGGCGCCGAGGCGCTGCCGCACGGGATCTCGGTGATGCCGGTGTCGGCGTCCACCACCCGGCTGCCGAGCAGCGGGCCGTCATTCAGCCGGACCCGGTGGCCGTCCAGCCGGATCAGCTCCACGGCGGGGCCGGTGTTGATCACGAAGCCGTGGTCGACCAGCTTGAAGCCGGTCACCGAGCCGGGCAGCTGCCGGCCCGAGCCGGTGGTGCCGGTGCAGGCGCGCGGCAGCAGCACCGCGTCGTCGGTGCTCACGGCGCGCTGCGGGTCGTAGAGGCAGCCGGCCTGCGGGCGGGAGTTGAACCTGAGGTCACCGTCGCGGTCGCGGAAGCCCATGGTCAGCCCCGGGGTGAGCACCTGCACCCACGGCTCCGGGCCGAGCACGGTCTGCACCGCGGAAGCCGCCCGCTCCAGCTCCAGCTCCTTGCGCTGGACATCGGTGCGCTGGGCGCCGCCCGGCTGGTCGTCGCCGTGCAGCCAATCGGACAGGCCGGGCACCGAGCGGTGCCAGCGGACCTGGTGGTCGGCGACCCGCAGCGAGGTGACCATGCCGTCGTCCCAGACCACGATCGCGCTCTGCTCCGGCGAGCCGCTCTGCCCCAGCATCGACACGTGCAGCGCGGTGGCACCGTCCCGCCGGTACGACCAAAGGAGTGAACCGGTCGACGGGTCGTAGGCCTCCAGGCCGGGACCGATCCGGAAGTCCGGAGTGACCGGGTCGGCCGACTGGGCGCTCACCGGGCTGGCCTCCGCCTTGCCGGGTGCGGAGACCTGATCTCCGAACGGCACCGGCCGGTTGGCGTGGGCTGCGGCACCGGCTCCGAGGATCAGCAGCACCGCCAGCGCGGGCAGGGCGGACCGGGGGGTCAGGGTTCGAAACGGCTTCCAGGACACCTCCGGAGGGTACCTGGCCCGTCCGTCAGCGTCAGCACGGCGGGTCTGCCCCGCGCAGTGGCGGGAGGCGAACCGGACAATCCCAGGTCGGCTCTGGGGACCCACGTCAAGCAGGCCCGACCCGATCAATATCGGTCGAATGAAGCGCTGACAATGGACCACAGCCCTGTCTATTTCCAACCGAATTGGTCCAGACACGCTGAACGTGTCCACTTTGGAGTGACATTCGGCTTTTCTAGCACCTCGTCCCCTTACTGTCTGTGTCACCGCACACACGGTGCGCGCCCGCACGCTGCGGCCGGACCAGAGGAGAGACGATGCGCATCGGCCGCGTGGCCCTGGCCGGGTCCGCACTGCTGCTACTCACCACCGCGGGCATCTCCAGCAGCACCGACCCGCTCAGCACCGCCGAGCGCGGGCTCGCGAGCGGCGCCCGCGACAGCGGTGCGGAGCCGACCTCGCGCCCCGGAGTGTCCAAGCCCAACACCCGGCGGCTCGACCACAAGGTGCCGTTCGGTGCCTTCGTCGGCTCCTGGGACAACTACATTCCGCAGATCGCGCGGATGTCGGCCTGGCTGCACGGCGCCGACATGCAGGTCGGCCACACATATCTGGCCGGAAACAACTGGAACGACGTCGAGGGCGACAACCGGGTCCTCGCGCTCTGGGCGCAGTGGCGACTGGCCGACCGCAGCCGCACCCTGGTGCTGAATGTGCCGATGCTCACACCCAACGAGGGCAACGTGCCGGACGACCAGGTGGCCTACCTGCTCGGCGAGGGCGCCCGCGGCGCGTTCGACCAGCACTACCTGCGGCTGGCCCGCAAGCTGGTGGCACTCGGCGGCGGCGACACCGTGGTCGTGCTCGGCTGGGAGATGAACGGCATCACCTACACCGGCCGCTGCCGCCCCGACCCGGCCGCCTGGAAGACCTACTGGCGGCGGATCGTCGACGTGATGCGCTCGGTGCCTGGGCAGCGCTTCCGGTTCGACTTCACCCCCAGCCGGGGCCTGGACGACATCGCCTGGACCAAGTGCTACCCGGGCGACGACGTGGTGGACATCATCGGCACCGACAGCTACGACCAGCCGTCCGGCGCCACCTTCGACGACATGGTCAACGAGCCCTACGGCCTCGAGGAGCAGGTGGAGTTCGCCGCCAAGCGCGGCAAGCCGGTCTCGTACCCGGAGTGGGGACTGTTCCGCAACGGGGACGACCCCGATTACGTCCGGCGGATGGTGGACTGGATGCGCACCCACGACACCGCCTACCAGACGGTCACCGACTACTGCCCGCACGGCTTCTGGGAGTGCCACGACAACCCGCAGGCCAGCGCCGTCTACCGGGCTCTGATGAGCGGTGACCAGGAGGCCGCGGCCGAACCCGACGACGACACCGCGGCGCGCCCGCCCCGGCCGCACCCCTCCATCGACGCCGAGACGCCGACCCGCCCACACCCGCACCCCCACCCGCACCCCGACTCGGACGACGCCCCGGCGGCGACCCGCGTCCCCTCCTCGGCCCCGAAGCCGGCGAGGCCGTCCGCGACTCCGACGGCCCCGCTGATGCCGGACCTGTCGATGCTGCCCAGCCTGCTGCCCAGCATCCCGTCCGGCCTCACCGACCTGTCCGGCCTGGTTCCCGACCTGTCCAAGCTCCCGCGGGTGAGCGTGCATCCGGGGAACGGCTGACATCGCGCCGCTGAGCCCGGGCGGACCGCCCGGGCTCAGCGGCGCAGCAGGCTCCGCAGCCGCCGGACCGGTCCGCGCAGGTGCGGCGCCAGTGCCACCCGGCTGCGGACCACGGCCAGCCGCAGGGTCAGCCTGACCGCGCACCGGCGCGGGCCGAGCAGCAGCCGCAGATTGCGTTCACGGTCCGGCCGCCACCGCTCCTTGTACGGTTCCTCACCGCGCATCAGGCTGAGCTCCGGAACTCCCGCCTGGACCGCCTCCTGCAGTGACGTCCCGAACAGCAGTCCTGCGATGTCCAGCCGCTCGCGCAACCCCGGATGGGCGCCGTACAGGTAGAGCCCGGCGAGCCTGGGGCAGAGCATCAGCAGGTCCACCGCCATCAGCTCACCGCCGAGGTAGTAGCGGTAGACCACCGCCTGGCCGGACCGCGCCAGCCGCCCCGTCGACTCCACCAGGTGCGCCCGGAAGCGCTCGCTCAGGTGCTCGGGGGTGACGCGGCGGCTCTGCCACTGCAAGGTGTGCAGGCGCAGCAGGTCCGCCATCGCCGCGCCGGCCTCGGCGTCCGGCACCCGGTGCGCCTCGACGCCGGTGTCCGCCAGCTTGCGCTGCTTCGCCCGGCTGCGCTGGGCGGTCCGCCCGGGCAGCCGGGCCATGAGCTGCTCCATCGGCACGGCGGGAAGGTACTGGCACACCGAGTCCGCCAGTTGGTGCCGCCGCCCGGTCCAGGCGGCGTACAGCAGGTGCGCGGCCGAGCCGGCCCGCACCTCGCGCAGCTCCAGCGCCTGCCACGGCCGGCGCACCGGCAGCGCGGCGGCCAGCCGGCTGGCCGCCTCGGCGGCGTGCTCGTCGTCCAGCAGCACATCGGTGTAGTCGATCAGGCCGCCGCCGAGCCCGGTGAGCGTGCCGGTGCGGCCGCGGTGCAGGGCGACGGCCCCGACCAGCACGCCCTCCCGGCGCACCAGCACCACCCGCAGGGCGCCGGGCCGGCCGTACGCGCGCCACCAGGACGCCTGCCAGCCGGCCGCCTGGAACGGCGTGGCGCTGCGGCAGCGGGCGGCCAACGCGTCCCACTCCTCGGCCAGTTCGTCCAGCGCGGTGTCGTCGCAGCGCAGTTCGGTCTGCCAGTCGGTCGCCGAGCGGGTCGGTTCGGACAGCGGCAGCGGGCGGCGGCGCAGCGGGTGCGGCGGGTGCAGCGAGGTCACGGCGTTCTCCCAGCCGGCTCCTCGGTCCGCGTGGCGGGCTCGTCCTCCCGGGCCGCCGGCTCGTCCTGCTTCGCGGCCGGTTTGGCCTCCTTGGCGCTCGGCTTGGTCTCCTTCGCGCTCGGCCTGCCGGCGTGCCTGCCCGACGGCCGGACCGCCGGCTTCGCGCTGCCGGCCTGCTGCCCGGCCGGCTTCGCGGCGGCGGGCTGCGGCTGCTGGGCCGGCTGCTCGTCCTTGGCCGGTTGCTCCTTCGCCGCCTGCTCCTTCGCCGCTTGCTCCCTGACCGGTTGTTCCTTGATCAGTTGTTCTTTGACCGGTTGTTCCTTCGCCGGGTGCTCCTTGACCAGCTGTTCCTTCGCCGGCTGGTCCTTGGCCCGTTGTTCCTTGGCCGGCGCCGGGACCACGGGAGTCTCGAGTGCCGGTGCCGGGAGCACGGCCGCCACCGGCGCCGGGGCCGGCACCGCGGTGGCGGGCTCGGGGGTCACCGGTGTGCCGTCCGCGGACCGCCGACGGACCATCAGCGCCAGCGAACCGAGCAGCACCCCGGCGGCGGCGCCGACCGCGACGTCCAGCGCGCCGGTGGGGCTGGTCGGCTTGTCGGGAGCGGCGGCGGGCGCCAGCGGGACCAGACGCACCCCGGTGTCCCTGCTGGTGCCGTTGGCGAAGGCGATCAGCGCCCGCGCCACCGCGTCGGCCGTCCGCACCGCGTCCTTGGGGCGCGTGCCGGTGCCGTCGATCTCGATCACCGGGGCATCGGGCGAGGTGGTGGCGCTCACCAGGCTGGTCAGTTCGGCCGGGGTCTGCCCGGCGTCGCCGGCGGCCAGCGCCAGCACCTGCGGCTGACCGGCCAGACGCCCGTACGCCTGAGCGAAGTTGACCGCCTGGGTGGCCTCGGTGGCGGTCTCCGGGACCACCACCACATAGGAGTTGGCCGTGTACTGGGGCGTTGCCATGACGGCGTAGCCGCCGCCGGCCAGCGCGCCCAGCGGCACGGCCGCGACCAGTGGCCACAGGCGGCGAACCGAGCCGTGGATGAGGTGTGTCCGGTCGAACATCTCAGATCTCCCTCTCGGCCAGGGCCGGCGCCCCGCGCCGACCGAGCCGCTGGTACAGCTCACCCAGGCGGGCCGCTGTGTGGACGATGTCGTAGTGGGCCACGGCTGGCGGGCGCGGCAGCGGGCCGACCGGTCGGGCGGTGGCGAGGTCGAGCAGCGCCTCGCGGTAGGCGTCGGCCGTCGAGGGCAGCTTCCGGGCGCCGGGGGCCGCGTCGGCGGGTAGTTCCTCCAGGGCCGGGCAGCCGCTGTGCAGCACCGGCAGCCCCGCCGCCAGCCCCTCCAGGACGGCCAGCCCGAAGGTCTCCTCCTCCGAAGGCGCGGCCAGCACGTCCATGGCGGTCAACAGCTCGGGCACATCGGCCCGTTCACCGCTGAGGACGGCTCGCGGGCCGGCCGTTCGGGCCAGCCGGTTGCGTTCCGGGCCCTCCCCCACCACCAGCAGCCGCACCTGGTCCGGCAGTCGGGTCAGCGCCTCGGCCAGCACCTCGAAGCGCTTGCCGGGGACCAGCCTGCCGACCGCGCCGACCACGAACGCCTGTTCGGGCAGCCCGAGTTCGCTGCGCAGCCGGGCCCGCAGCGCGGACCGCTCGGGCTCGTCGTGCCGCAGCCGGCCGGCCTCGATGCCGTTCGGCAGCACCGCCACCCGCTGCCCGGGCACGCCCCAGTCGGCGAGGGTGCCGGCGACCTGCCGGGACACGGCCACCGTGGTGCTACCGAGCCGTTCCGCCGCCAGGTAGAGGGACTTGACGCCGGCGCTGACCGGTCGGCCCTCGATGGTCCCGGCATGCAGCGAGTGCTCGGTGGCCAGCACCACCCGGACTCCGGCCAACCGGGCGGCGAGACGGCCGTAGAGCCCGGCCCGGTAGAGGTGGGTGTGCACCGCGTCGTAACGACCGTGCCGGATCAGCCGGATGAGCCGGGGCAGCACCCCGAGGTCGCGGTTGCCGCGCATCGCCAGGTGGTGCACCCGGACACCGTCCGCACGCAGCGCCGCCGCTACGCTGCCGGGGTTGCTGAGAGTGGCCACCTCGCAGTCGATGCCGGGCGGCAAGTGGCGGATCGTCAGCAGCAGTTGCTGTTCGGCCCCGCCGGCCGCCAGGCCCGTGATGATGTGCAGCACTCTCATTCGGCCGCCCCCCGTCTGCGCAGGTCGGCAATGACCTCGCGCAGCCCGTGTCGCCCGCGCTTGGCGCGCAGCCGCCAGGCCCCGTCCCGGTCGCCGACGTAGCAGCGGGGCAGGGCGTAGCGGCCGGCCAGCGCACTGTGCCGGATCGCCACCGCGTAGTCGTAGCCGGCCCGTTGGACCGCCCGGATGGCGGCGGCGTCCACTGCGCCGTACGGGTAGCAGAAGCCGCGCACCGGCTCGCCGAGCAGCTCGGTCAGCAGCGTCCGGCTGCCCTCCACCTCGGCCCGCAGCACTCCGGGCGGCACTTCGGGCAGCGCCAGGTGGCTCATCCCGTGCGAGCCGATCTCCCATCCTGCGGCAGCCAGTTCACATACCTGACGTTCCGTCAGAAGGGGCTTGCGCGGCCCGTCGGCGTCCCAGCAGTTGACGTCGCCGAGTCGTTCGGTGACCACGAAGGCGGTGGCCGTGAAGCCGTGTTCGGAGAGCACCGGAACCACGTGCCCGGCGAAGTCGGCGTAGCCGTCGTCGAAGGTCAGGCCGACCAGCCGCTCGCGCCGGCCGGCCGCCCGGGCGGCGAGCAGCTCGCGCACGCTCACGCCGCGCCAGCCGCGCACGGCCAGCCAGCGCATCTGCTGGGCGAACCGCCCGGGGCTGACGGTGAGCAGGTACGGATCCTCCTCCTCGTCAGCCACCGAGTGGTACATCAGGATCCACGGCATCGCTGGTCGGCGACCGTTCCCGGAGGGACCGCCCTGTTGGGGCAGATACGTGCGGCCCGTGAGTTCAGCGACCATCGCGCAGCGTTCCTTCCTGCAGACGTGGCGCCGGCCCGGGGCCCTCGGGGCCCCTGTTCAGGCGCAGCAGAGCCCGCACCCGATTGGCCGGGCCGGTCAGCTCGCGCGCGCCGAGCAGCGCGCCGAGCACGAGGTAGGCCGCCAGCACGGCGGCGCCGCCGGCCAGCACCGCCGGCAGGCCGGTGCCGACCGCGTCGCAGGCGGCGAGGCCGGCCGCGGTGGCACCGGCGGCGGCCAGGATCAGGCGGGCCTGGCCGATCAGCACCCGGCGGGTGCGCAGCGCGATCCCGCGCAGCGCCAGGCCGCGCAGCAGCAGCACGGCGGTGGTGGTGATGCCCGCCGCATTGCCGGCCGCCACGCCGAGCGCCCCGAACCGGGCCGCGCAGGCCAGGCCGACCAGCGTGGTGACGGCCAGGCCGAGCACCATCGCGGCCACCGGGAACCAGTCGAACAGCCGCCCGCCGCCGTCGTCGTCGCGCGGGTCGTCGGCCCGCCGCACCGCCGGGCGCATCGAGAAGAACGGCCGGACCATCACCCCGATCAGGGCCTGGGCGAGCAGGCCGAAGCTGTAGACCCGGATCACCTGGGCGGTGGCGGCGGTGTCGGCGGAGCCGAACGCGCCGCGCTGGAAGAGCAGATCGACCACGGCGGGCGCGCAGGCGAACAGGAAGGCCATGCCCGCCAGCACCACGGCCGCCGCGTGGCCGAGGTCCTTCTCCACCCGGTCCCGGGCCGCGGTCAGGTCGCCGGCGGCCAGCGCCCTGGCCACCAGCGGAAAGGTCACGGTGCAGATCAGGATGGCGGTGGTCATGGCGAGTTGGGAGACCTTGGCCGCGTAGTTGAGGTGCGAGATGGTGCCGGGCGGCAGCGCCGAGCCGAGGTAGCGCTCGATGAAGACCTGGGACTGCCGGGTCAGGGTGAACGCCGCAACCGGCAGCAGCGCCAGGGGACTCAGCAGCAGCGGGCGGCCGCCGCCGTCCTTGCCGCGGTGGCCGGCCCGGCCGCGGTGCAGCATCCTGGCGAACGGCCCGACCAGCACACCGGCCATCAGCAGGCTGCCGAACGCCACTCCGAGCGCGGCCGACCGCACGCCGAGCAGGCTGTGGCAGACCGCCAGGACCGCCAGGATGCCCACGTTGTAGGCGACGTAGATGGCGGCCGGCGCGCTGAACCGGTGGTGGGCCCGCAGCGCCGCGGCGAAGTAGCCGGCCAGCCCGAACGGCACGATGGTGACGGCGGTGAACCGGGTGCAGGTCACCGCCAGCCGCGGACTGGCGAGCCCCGGGGCCAGCACGTGCACCAGCTGCGGCGCCCACAGCATGGTGGCGCCGGAGAGGCCGCAGAGCGCGGCGATCAGCCAGGGCAGGGTGGTACCGGTCAGCTGCCGCACCGGGTCGGGCCCGTCGGGCCGTTCCTCGCGCAGCACCAGGGCCAGGCTGAACGCGGGCACCATGAGGAAGGACATGGCGTCCTCGATCAGCAGCGGCGCGGCGGTCTCCGGCACCGTCCAGGACACCAGGAAGGCGTCGGTGCCCTCGTCGGCGCCGAAGTACCGGGCGAGCAGCAGGTCGCGTAGCAGCCCGAGCCCGGAGCCGGCCGCGCTGAGCACCGCGGTGATGCCGAACGCCTTTGCCAGGAAGGATGGTTGACGGTCGGCCTGAGGTGCCGCGGCCAGCCGTTCGGTGGTGGTCACGCAGTCGCCTCCAGGGCCGGCGCACGGTCCTGCCCCGCCTGGTCGGCGGGCAGTGCCGACCACGCGGCCAGGCCCAGGATCACCGAGGTGAGCACGGTGGTGGTGCCGCCGATGTCGGCGTAGAGGAAGTCCACCAGCACCCAGCAGAGCAGGCCGGCCACGACCGGTCCGGCCGGACCGCGGCAGCGCAGGCAGCCGAGCAGCAGCGCCAGGAACAGCGCGCCGTAGGCGGTGAAGCCGAGCAGCCCCTGGTCGCTGAGCACCAGGAAGTACATGTTGTGCGGGGAGAGCAGCGGTTCGCGCTGGAAGCCGGAGCCGGCGCCGGCCGTGTCACTGCCGGACGAGAGCCGCAACGGGGCGTGCGAGTCACGCAGTTGGTAAAAGCTCTTCGGTCCGGCACCGGTGGCCGGGTGGTCGGCCCAGATGGCGCGGGCGGTGGCCCACAGGTCGTAGCGGTCGCTGACCGAGTGGTCCTCGTTACCGCCGGAGACCGTGCCGATGCTGCTGAGGCGCTGGGCGATCCCGCCGTCGCCCGCGCCCAGGGCGCCCGCGCCGGAGGCACCCGTGCCCAACGCGCCGAACAGCACGACGGCCGCGGCCAGTCCGACCCCGGCCCAGCGCAGCGCCAGCCTGGCATCCGCCTTGAGCAGCAGTACGGTGACACCGACGGCGGTGGCGATCCAGCTGCCCCGGCTGAACGAGACCGCCAGCGGGAACGCCAGGAACGCGGCCGACGCCAGCAACGTCCTTCTGAGCCACACTCTCTGATGTTCAATCAGTCCGAGCCCCAACGCCGCGAGCAGTCCGAAGCTGACCACACCGGACATCGCCATCACGTCCAGCACCCCGAACGTGCCGACGGCGCGGATCGGTTGGCCGGTGTAGGAGGCGCCGGTCCTGGTGAGGTACTGCTCGGCACCCACCGCGCCCTCGATCAGCGCGGCCAGCACGAACGAGCCGAGCACCAGCCGCAGATCGGTGCGGTCGCGCAGCGCGGCCAGCACCGCGAGCGGCACCAGCACGAAGATCTGCTCCTGCCGGACGAAGCCGCTGACGCTGAGCTGCGGATCGACCGAGGTGATCGTGGCCACCGCACCGGCCACCGTGACGGCGCCGAACAGCACGGCGACCGGGCGGCTCAGCTCGATCCGCCGCCCCCGCACCAGGTCGACGGCGAGCAGCAGGACCAGCAGACCCGACGCGACGTCGGCCGCCGTGATGTGGACGGCGGCCGACACGTCCTTCTCGCCGGTCGGCACGCAGACCAGCAGGATGGTCGCGGCGGCGACCAGGCTGGGCCGCCGCAGCAGCCCCACCGCCGGATGCGCCGACCCGCGGACCCACGCGGGGCGTTGCGCGACCGGGGCGCGGTAGGGCAGGGACAGGACCACGGCGTGTCAGCTCCCGTCGGGTCGGAGCATCAGGGCCGCGGTGCGCAGCAGGATCTTGACGTCCTGCCACAGGCTCCAGCTCTCGATGTAGCGGTTGTCGAAGCGGGCCCGGTCCTCGATCGAGGTGTCCCCGCGCAGCCCGTGCACCTGGGCCAGGCCGGTCAGCCCGACCGGCACCCGGTGCCGGTCGGCGTACTCCGGGTCGGTCTTGCTGAACCGCATGACGAAGTAGGGCCGTTCGGGGCGCGGCCCGACCAGCGTCATGTCGCCGCGCAGCACGTTCCACAGCTGCGGCAGCTCGTCCAGCGAGCTGCGGCGCAGCAGACGGCCGATCCGGCTCATCCGCTCGTCCTGCGCGATGTTCCAGTGGGTGGCCGACTCGTGCTCGTTGGCGGGGCGAAGGGTGCGGAACTTCAGCAGCGTGAAGCCCTGGCCGTCGAGGCCGGTGCGCTGCTGGCGGAAGAGCACGCCCGGGCCGGTGTCCAGCCGCACGGCGAGTGCGCAGACGGCCAGCACCGGCGAGATCAGCAGCAGGCCGGTGCCGGCGGCGAGCACGTCCAGCGCCCGCTTGGCCATCCAGCCGGGCCGGCGCATCGCCGGCCGGGGCAGCCGCAGACAGGGGTACCCCCAGAGGTGGTCGACGCCGCCGCGCAGGCCGACGGCCAGCCCGCCGTGCTCGCGCAGCCCGGGAACCAGCCAGACCTGGCAGCCGAGCCGGACCGCGGCGCGCAGGGTGGCGACCGTCTCCTGGTCGTCGGTGGACTCGGCGGTGACCAGCACCCGTCGTACCCCGTACCGCCGCACCGCGCGGGCGAGCATCGCGCGCCCGCCGAGCACCGGCACCGGGGAGTCGGCCGGCAGCCGGACCGGATCCGGGTCGAGGAAGCCGACCGGCCGCATCCCGTACTCCGCCCGGTCGCGCAGCGCGGCGGCGACCCGCTGGCCGAGCGCCCCGGCGCCGAGCAGCAGCACGGGCACCGGCCGACGGCGGTGGATCCGGCGGAACAGCCCGTAGAGCACGCTGCGGCCGAGCAGGGCCGACAGCACCAGCACGCCGAGCAGCAGCAGCAGTCGGATCCCGCCGGACGGGCCGCCGATCGGCCAGGGCGCGGGCAGGCAGAGGGCCGGCAGGCAGAAGGCGGGCAGGCACGCGCCCAGGGTGACCGCGAAGGCCAGCGCGACGGCGGCCCGCCCGAGCAGGGTGGGGAGTTCGTCCAGCGCCGAGGGCGTCATCCGGGTGCGGTAGAGGCCGGCGGCGAGGTTGAGCGGGAGTAGCACCGGCAGCACGATGGCCGCGTCGGCGAACGGGCGGCCCGGGTCGACGGCGCAGCAGACCGACCCCGCGGCGACCGCCAGCAGGTCGACCACGAGCAGGCCGGCGGGCAGCGCAGCCCGGGAGCCCAGCCGCCGGCGGTGCCGCCGCCCGAGCTGCGCACCGGGGCGGGTGCGGGACAGCGTGGGCCGGTTGGTCCGGTCGAGGAGCTCGGTCCCGAGCCACCGACCGCCGGCCCCGGGTTGCCCCGGCCTCGGCACACTCTCGTGGTCAATGGTCATCTGCTCACGAACTCCCCTGGTGTGATGGGCGGCGCTCGTTCCATTCGCACAAGGGTCCGAGGCGAAATCGCGTACGCCATGTCGCGTGCCAGGTCGCACGCCGTTCCGCACGACGTGTTGCACGCTGTCTCGCACGTTCTCCCGCACTTTTCTCGCACTTTGGGAACGAAGCAGGCAAAGTCAGACGCTACCGAACGTGAGCCGGATTTCCGGAAGCTGACTTGCCATCATCATTCTGCTTGCCCATTAATATGAATAACCGATCTGATTCCGAGCCAGACTCGGCGCGGGCCGTCACCCCGACCCTCCGACCCGGGTTCGCCAACCGCCAATCGCGGTGGTGGGTCCGGAATCTGTGAAGGCCCGGTGGGGATCTCGTCGGCTTCACTGCCTGAGAAACGATCAGCTGCGCGCGGGGACACGGGAAGTCACGTGGTCGGACTCGATCGACTCGATCGACTCCTGGTAGAGCTTCGACACTCGCGCGATCACTGTCGAAATGTCGTGCCGCTCGCGCACCCAGGCCCGGGCCGCCGCCCCGCGCCTGGCGCACTCCAGTGGATCGGCCAGCGCCGCCGCCAGCGCGTTGGTGAGGGCCGCCGGGTCGTTCGCCGGGATCAGCCCCACCTGGTGGTCGTCCGGCGGCAGCTGCTCGCGGGCCCCGGGGACGTCGGTGAGCAGCACCGGCCGGCCCGTCGCCATCGCCTCCAGTGGCGCCAGGGCCATGCCCTCCCAGCGCGACGGGAGCACCACCAGGTCCGCCGCCGCCAGCCACGGGCGCGGATCCGGCACATCGCCGGTCAGCCGCACCCGGTACGGCTCCGGCAGCGCCCGCGCCTGGGCCGCCAGCACCGGCGCGTCCGGCCCGCCGCCGACCAGTGCCAGTCGGGCCCCGGGCACCCGTCGCGCCACCGCCGGCCAGGCTGCCAGCAGCAGGTCCTGGCCCTTCTGGCGGCAGAGCCGCCCGACGCAGACGGCCAGCGGTTCATTCAGGTCCAGGCCGAGCGAGAGGCGGGCGGCGCGGCGCTCGGCGTGTTCGGCGAGGGTGTAGTGGGTCAGGTCGACGCCGTTGGGGATGACGGTGTAGTCGGCATTAATACTGGCCATTAGGCCGTCGGCGCGCTCCTGCTCGCTGACGCAGAGCACGCTGGTCGCCCAGCGCGTCGCGTACCGCTCCCAGCGGGTGCTGGCATCCGCCAACACGCCGGTTGCGGCGGCGAAGGACCAGGCATGCGGCTGGAAGACGGTGGGGACCCGCCCGCGCACCGCCAACCGCCCCGCCAGGCCAGCCTTGGCGCTGTGCAGGTGGACGACGTCCGGGCCGGCTTGGCGCACCAGCCGGCGCAGCGCCGCCGCCTCGGTGAGCACCGACGGCCCCGGCGAGCGACGGGCCGGCCAGTCGAGCAGCTCCGCCCCGGCGGCCATCGCCTCGCGCGAGAGCCGACCGGTCGACGGGCAGGCGAGCACCACCCGGTGACCCGCGGCGCGCTGCCCGCGTACCAGGTCGGTCACCACCCGCGCGACGCCGCCGTCCACCGGCTGGGATACATGAAGGATCGTCAGATGCACGGCGGCGAGCCTAAGGTGACGGAGCGCTACGCATCGTGCACCGTCACCCCGGGGTGGCCGGGGTCCACTCGTACGGGGTGGTCGCTCGCACGGGTGTCCCGGGCGCCCTGAGTGTCCGGGTGTCCCGGGCGTCCGGGTGTCCCGGGCGTCCGGGTGTCCTGGGTGCGGTTAATACTGCCGATTAGTTAATGCCGACCATTAGTTAATGCTGCTCATTAGTAATGCCGCCCATTACTTCAGGTGGCCGGCATCAGCTAATGCTGCCCATTACTTAATGCCGGCCATTACTTCAGGTGGTCGGCGAGGCGGGCCAGCACCTCGTCGTGGATCCGGTTGAGGCCCTTGGGTGCGAAGGTGCGCTCGAAGAAGCCGCCGATACCTGTGGCGCCCTGCCAGGTGGTGTCGATCGCCACGGTGGTCTGCCCGGCGCCCGCCGCCGTCACCGTCCAGGTGATCACCATCGAGGAGTTGCCGTCAGACTCCACCAGAGTGCCCGGCTTGGGCGCGCTGACCGTGAACAGGCAGTCGCGGACCCGCTTCTCCGTCGCCTGCAGCTTCCAGTGCACCTGGGTGCCCGCGCCGATCCCGCCGGCCCGTACCTCGTACTCGCTGTACTGCGTGGGCAGCAGCTGCGGGCGGACGGTGTTGTAGTCGGCGATCGCCTCGTACACCTGCTCGGGCGTGGCGGAGTACGTCCGCTCGGTACGGGCGTGGACCTGGGCCATGGCGCTCTGCTCCTCGTGGTTGACGGCGGGCCCCCTGGGCCCGCGTGGCGGTGCCAAGCTTAGGCTGGTCCCTGTGCTGAACCAGGTGAAGGCCCTCCACTACCTGACCCCGCTGCGCGCCGGCGGTTCGGTTCCCGCCGTCATCGAGACCGACGACCTCGGCACGTACGTGGTGAAGTTCGCCGGCGCCGCCCAAGGGCGCAAGGCGCTGGTGGCCGAGGTCATCGTGGGCGAGCTGGCACGGCGGTTGGGGCTTCGAGTGCCGGAGCTGGTGGTCGTCGACTTCGACCCGGCGGTGGCCGCGCACGAGCCGGACACGGAGATCCAGGACCTGCTACAGGCGAGCGCCGGGCTGAACTTGGGGATGGACTACCTGCCGGGGTCGACGGATTTCCGCCCTGGGCAGGCGGTTCCGATGTCGCCGCTGGAGGCGGGTGCGGTGGTGTGGTTGGACGCGCTGACCGCCAATGTGGACCGCACCCGGGCCAACCCCAACATGGTGGTCTGGCATGGCAAGTTGTGGCTGATCGACAACGGGGCGGGGCTGGTCTTCCACCACCGCTGGTCGACGGCACTGACGGCCGTGGACCGGGCGTACGACATGAGCAACCATGCGCTGGGCGGCTACTCGCCCGATGTCGCGGGCGCGGACCGGGAGTTGGCGGGCCGGGTGACAGAGCAGCTGGTGCGCGAGGTGGTTGCGATGGTGCCGGGCGAGTGGCTGGAGTTGGAGGACTTCGCTTCACTCGACATCGTGCGCGAGGCGTACGTTCGCCACCTGGTCGCGCGGGTGGCGGTGTCGGACCGGTGGCTGCCACGGGAGTTCGCGAGTGACGAGCAGCTGCGAGCGGCGGAGGCGGCGGCAAGGGCGCGCAGCCAGGCGGGGCGGCCGGCCTGGCTGCAGCAAGTGCCGGATCTGCACGGGCGTTAGGGCGCCTCTCGCTCTGCGTTCTGACACCGCGCGCATCGACAGGCCGGGTACTCCATGCCGAGCGGGCGCGTGTACGGCTCGCCGTTGCGGACGACCTGGGTGCCGAGCACGACCGTGGTGCCGTCGGCGGCGATCCGGTCTCCCGCCCCCGGCGACACCGGGAACGGCGGCGGATGGTGGTCAACGTAATTCCCGGCGACAAGCTCGTCCATGGCATCGAGGTTGCCCGCGCCAATCTCCGCATAGCGGCGCCGAACCAGTGCCTTGTTGTCATCAGTGGACATAGCAGAAAGTCTTCCCACTCAAGCCCCGCCGGTCGGCCCGGTTCAGATGAATGGTCCGCTGAGTACCTCGTACTCGCAAGAGGTGCCGATGGCGTACTGCTTCGAGTACTCGCTCTCCTGCCCCACCTGAGTGGCGAGCCACTCATCCGGCCCCGGATCGAGATCGAGCACGCACCGCTCGTCCGTGCAGTCCAGCTTCAGCCCATCCGAGAGGACGAAGTACGAGTACTGCCTGCTGCACGGGAACTCGTATTCGTAGACGCCCCCGACCGTGATCTGTACGAGGCGCCAATCGTTGCCGGCTGCTCCGTCCATCGCCTGGATGTCGAACGTCGCGGCCCACCCGGCGCTGGGTCCCCGGGGGATGTGCAGTCGAATTCCGGTGATCACGCCGTCTTCGAAGTAGGAGAACCTCTCAAGGAACTGGCTTTGATCACGGGAGGAGATTGCTGTGGCGTTCATCAGATGTTCCCCTATGGAGTGGGCTGCCTAAGTCCAGGCCAGTGCCACGTCCGATCCCGCAGTCTCGTATTGTCACAGGAGCGGCCGAAGCCAGTTGCGTTGGCTTCGGCCGCCCCTCGCAGTGTGCGCTTTGGCGTTCGGGTCAGGTGAGCCTGCGGCGCAGCCACCAGGTGGTGAAGCCGGCCAGGCCGGCGGTGAGGGCGAGGAAGAGTGCCGTCTCGTACCACTGGAAGTCCCAGTAGCGGTTGGCGGGTTGGTAGGCGACCGCTACGTGGAGGTCGGACTTGGCGAGGCAGTCGAAGTGAGAAGCATCGTCCGTGGCCTGTGCGCAGGGCATGTCCGCCATGGTGAACGTCTGACCTGACGCGGACTTGACCGGCTCGGCCCCCGAGAGGGTCCAGGCACCGGGCGCGCTCAGGGCCACCACGAACGGCGCGTTCGCCGACTGGCCCGTGAACCCGATCATCGACGCGGAATTCAGGGTCGCGACGGTGAGTGCCACGTCATTACGGACGGGCGACTCAAGGTGCGGCCGGATCACCATCGGCATGAGGAACTGAACGGCAGCGAAAACCGCCAGCGTTGCTGCCATCGCCGGCACGCTACGTCGGATCAGCAGACCGGCGCAGGTCCCGAGAGCCACCGCGAACGCGGCGTAGCCGAGCGGCACGATGCCTCGGGCGGCGAAGAGCATCGGGATGAAGCGGTCGTTGTTGATCCGGTCGATCGGACCGGCGAACCAGGAGACCAGCAGGCTGAGCAGTCCGGCGGTGGCCACGGCGGCCAGGCCGACGAACAGCAGCTTGAACACCAACCAGCGGGTCCGCGTGATGCTCTGGTTCCAGATCAACCGGTGAGTACCGGCCTCCAGTTCACGAGCGATCAGCGGCGCGCCCCAGAAGGCGCCGATCAAGGCCGGTGCCAGCAACACCAGCCCAGTGCCGAGGTAGAAGGGAAGGTCGTACTCGCCCGGCAGTTGGGACACCGCCGAGCAGTCACCGTTAGGGCAGGTCGCCAACGCGCTTGCATAGGCGGTATGCAGCTGGTTGCCTGAGATCAGCATGAACACCGAGGCGACGAGCAGCACACCTCCGGCTGCCCATAGCTGCGTCCGGAATTGACGCCAAGTCACCCAGATCATCGCTGTACCTCCAGCACAGGTCGGTGGGCATCGCCGCCCTGCGTCATGTAGGAGAGGACCAGGTCCTCCAGAGCGAGCGGCTCCATCGCCCAGGAGGGGTCGTCGACCGCCGCCTCCGCCCGCACCACGAAGGTGCTCTGCCGGTCGGTGTGATCGGCCTGGACAACCTGCATGCCCGCGGGCAGCGTTGCGGCGTCGCGGCGCGTAGTGGTGATCCGGAAGTGGTTGGCCAGCAGGTCGTCAATGTCACCGACGGCTTGGACCCGGGACGCGGCCAGGACGATCAGGTGGTCGCAGACCCGCTCCAGGTCGGAGACCAGGTGGGAGGAGAGGACAACCGTCGCCTCGGTCTCGGCCACGAACTCCATCAGGCTCTGCAGGAACGCCCGTCGGGCCAGCGGGTCGAGTGCTGCGACGGGTTCGTCAAGCAGCAGCAGGTCGGGTCGCTTGGCCACGGCGACGGTCAACGCCACTTGGGCGCGCTGGCCCCCGGAGAGTCGGCCCGCCCGCTGCGCGGGGTCGAGGCCCAGCTGCCGGATCCGACGCTCGGCCAACTCGGCGTCCCAGCGCGGGTTGAGCCTGGCGCCCAGGCGCAGGTGGTCGGCGATCGACAGAGCAGCATAGGTGGGGGTGTCCTGGGCGACGAAGCCGATTCTGGCGATCTGCGCAGGGTTGGACCCGGGGCGTTCGCCAAGGACCTCGATGCTGCCCGAGGTCGGGGTCAGCATGCCGCAAGCCAGTTGCAGCAAGGTCGACTTGCCCGCGCCGTTCGGGCCGACCAGCCCGACGACGCGCCCGGCGGGCGCACTCAGCGTGCAGTCGGACAGCGCCTGGCGGCGGCCGTAGCGCTTGCCTAACCCTCTGGTCTCGATGACGGCTTCGGTGGTCGCGGTCATGTCTCCTCTTCAGTGTCAGTTTCGGTGGTTGTTGCGAAGGGTGTCGAGGAAAAGGGCCTCGATGCTCTCCTCGTCCATGCCAGCAGTCCGTGCCTTGACGAGCCATTGCCGCAACTCCTGGCGCAATGGCCCGTGTTGGGACGTTTCTGGGTCGCCGAGGGTACCGGTGACAAACGTGCCGACCCCGGGCTTGGGAGAGACCAGGCCCTCGTTCTCCAGTTGCCGATAAGCCTTCAACACGGTGTTGGGGTTGATCGCGACCTTGGCCGCGACCTCCTTGACCTTCGGCAGGCGATCACCCTCGGACAGCAGACCCAACCGCAGGGCCTGGCGGACCTGATGGACCAGCTGCATGTAGGGCGCGACACCGGACCGGGCCTCGATGTGAAACTCGATCACCGCAACCTCATTTATCTAGCTTCCTAGCACTATAGGACTATGGCGCTGACGGGATGTCAAGCGACCTGATCAACGACCGGCTGCGCCCGTCGGTTCAGGCCTCGGTTGGCATCCCGAGGGCTGACCGGCGCCCCGAAGACACGGTCCTCGTTGGTGGCAGAATGGCGGCCATGTCCGAAGAAGGGCCCCAACCACCCCGCGTAGCGGCAAGCAGCACCAGCAACTCGGTGTCGGAGACCACGGTCAACGGTCCACTCCTGCAGCTGGGAAGCCTGAACGGCAATGTCCACGTCCACAGTCAGCCGGCGTCCCGCGCACCGGGGCCGGAGGCAGTGGAAATCCTGGTCGAGCAGCGGGATCCCGTAGGACGCTTCGTACTTCTCCCGGCCCCGGACGACGCGCTGAGTGATCCGCCCGTTCGTGCGCCCGGGGCCCTCATGGGCAGCGAGGACATCGCTGGCTGGGCGCGAGCTCATGGGGGTGTCGACTTCGGCATCTCATTGCTCTTTGTGACAGTGACCAATCGCTCGGACACCCACCTCACCCTGCGGGCCATCCGCGCGCTCATACTCGATCGCAGCGAGCCGCTCTCGGGAACGTTGGTCAACAAGCAGACGGCCGGCAGCACGTCCGTTCCCGAGCTGCTCTTCGACCTCGATCAGGACGAGCCGGATCTGGTGCAGGTCGACGAGTTCACCCGCCAACGGATCGGCGCCCGCCCGTACTTCGACCGTACCCACGTGCGGTTGGCGCCGGACGAGTCGGAGAAGTTCATCATCACGGCGGAGATCCACCGCTCTTGTTGCACCTGGCAGTTGGGGCTGATCTTCCATCCTGACGGCGGCCAGGAGTTCCTGGTTCAGCCGCCGGACCGGTTCCGCACCACCGGCCTACCGGTACAGGGCCTGGCCCCCGTCCTCACCTGGCAATGGCACTTGAAGCCTCCCCGGTTCGTCCCCCGGGAGTGGCAGCTCGACTGGTGCCGGTTGGGCTCCGCAGAGCCGCAGCCACTGCCGCAGCCGCCGTTGCCGGAGGGCGTCAACCTGCCCTCCTGGGCGGCGCACCCCAAGGTCGCCCCGTTCCTACCGGCACTCATTCACTTCCTCACCGCCGGCGCCCTCGGCCCCGAGGCGGACCGGCGGCTCGCGGCCGCTTTGGAGGCCCGGAAGGCCATCCAGGCCGCCGCGCGCGGCACGGCAGATGGGTCGATGGACGGGGTGCGAGCGATGCGCGCCGCGGTGAAGGGCCAGGCCCACCCAGCCGTGCTCGAGCAGGCCGCGGTCCTGATGGTGCTGTGCCACGGGCTGTCCGAAGGGCGGCTACCGGCCCAAGTGCACGACGGTCTGCGCACCTATGTCGAGCGGACGCCCGCCGCGAACGTCCTACGCCCGGCGCTCGCCTCGATCGAGCGGGACGCCTGACTGCTCAGGTGGCGCGGGGCCGCATTCTCGGAGAGTACGGCCCCGCAGTGGGTCAGCTGGCCGGGTTCTCGGCGATCCAGCGGGCCAGCGACACCAAGGTGGCCTCGACGCTGCCGGTCATGAGGTCGCGCATGGTGTCCACGTCGGCGCGGGTGCTGCCCAGCACCGGGTCGGTGCGCAGGAGTTGCCAGGTCTGGCGGACCTCGCAGCCGGTGCCGGACTCCTGGAAGGTCCACTCCCACTGCACGATGCCGTTGTCGACACCGGCCACCACGTAGCCGAAGCCAACGCCCGGCTCGGCCCGGCTCACCTGGGAGCGGCTGGTCCAGCGGGCGTCACCGGCCTCGTTGTGGCCCGTGAACCAGTCGCCCTCGCGGGGGCCGGCGCCCTCGTCGTAGACCGCATCGGCAACGTTCGGGCTCCACTTGCTCACGTTCCCGACGTTGCTGATCAGCTCATAGGCGGCTGCGGGCGTCGCGTTGACCCAGGTAACTCGGCTGAACCGGTAGGACTTCGGGTCGATCTGGTCGATGCTGTCGTCGGGGTGGGCGATCGACATGTGAGGTCTCCTGAGAAGCGTCCGTTTTGCTGCTCAGGCTAACTTCGTATGCAGCAGCGCAAGATATGTGACGGCTCCTCACGTGGATCACGTCATGTTCCCGGCACCGCGACGAATAGTCCTCTACGTCCGGTCGACGGCGGCAGGCGACGAGGTCAGTGGTCAGCCCAGTACTGCGGCGTCCTTGCCCTGGACGGCCGGCAACTCGTCAGCCCGCGCGCCGAGCGAGCGCATGGGGCGCAGGCCCGTCCTGATGTTGTGAAGTTCCGGTGAAAATCGGACCGTCACACCCCTATGACGAGGATAGGGCGGCGTCTAGCATGGATGAACCAGAAGGCATCATTAGCCAAGGTGAATGGGAGACCTCCTCATGACCACCCAAGTCCTGGACATCCGCGACGCCGGCCCGCTGGACATCAACGACGACCTGATCGCTTTCGAGGACGAGCTCGACGCCGCCCTGACCCCGGCGGCATGCCTCCGCGACCCCTACGTCACCTGGGTGCCAACGCACTTCCCCTGCAACGGCGACATCTGATCCGCTCACCGGCCGTGAGCAAGGGCGGCGGACTCGCGGCTTCCCGACCGCAGAGCCGCCGCCCGGGCACACCCGAGAGTTCCAAGCACGAGAGGTCGTCGACTCATGGCCCCAGCGGCACCGAGCCCCGGTAGTGCCGAGGATCTCCTAGCCCGGATCACCGAGCGGGTGAAGTCATCAACCTCCAGGCGGGGACTCCTCGTTGACGACAACTGGTTGTATCTGCGGAACCCTGACATGCCGATACTGGAGCACGGCTGGAAGTTGCACATCTCGGCCCGGCCCGAGCAACTCCCCGAGCTTGTCGACCTGGTGCTCCCGGTGCTTCTGCGCCACACCTGCGACGCCAAATTCGCCGCCGGCGCACCAATGTTGCGCTCGATGAACAGCGGTGTGCGGAGCGCCGCCGCCGTCGGCAAGGCCGTCACCGTCTACCCGGCGCCCGAGGCCCTGGTGACCGTCGGGCTGGAGCTGGCCGCCGCGCTGGCCGGTCGACCCGGGCCGCGGGTGGTGAGCGATCGCCGACTGCGGCCGGATGCCCCGGTCTACTACCGGTACGGCCCGTTCCACGTTGCCGACGGGGACACCGAACCCGTCATCACCGGCCCGGACGGTGCGACGTTCTCCGGTGCGGCAACGGAGCGGTACCGCCAACCCGCCTGGGTGACCGACCCGTTCGGCCATCAGGCCGCACCTGCGGGCGGGAGCGTCCAGCTGGGCGACGGCCGGTACCGGATCACCGCCGGAATCACCCGGTCGCCGAACGGCCATGTGTACCGTGCGGTCGAGACCGCCACGGGACGCACGGTGGTGATCAAGCAGGCTCGGGCTTTCGTGGCCGAGGACAGCGACGGAGTTGACGCGCGGGGCCGCCTCCGGCATGAACGGCAGGTACTGTCCGCGCTGGCGGGCCTGCCCGAAGTACCGGAGCTGGTGGACCACTTCAGGCACGGCGAGGACGAGTACCTGGTGACCGGCGACCGCGGGCCACGGGACCTGCGACGGGACGTGCTGACTCGTGGACCGTACCGGGCGGTTGCGGACGCCGAGCGCGACGGGTGGGCGCTGGCGCGCGACCTGCTACGGGTGCTGGACGCAGTGCATGCGCGCGGGGTGGTGGTCTGCGACCTCAAGCCGGCCAATGTCGTACTCGACGACGCGGGCCGGTGTTCGCTGGTGGACTTCGGCGTCAGCGCATTGGCCGGCGAACGGCCTGAAGGGGCCACCCCGGGCTATGCGGTACCGGGTCATCATCCCGTCCAACTCGCCGACGACTACTACGCCTTGGGGACTACCCTGCACTATGCACTCACCGGTCTGGATCCCGTGGTACTCGACTCGGAACCGGCCGTGAACCGTGATCGCACCCTGGCTTGCCTGGCAGGCGCGTTCCCTGCACCGGGGCACCCGGCGGTCGAATTGGTGGCAGGGTTACTGAGCTTCGAGGCCGAGGAGCGGACTGCGGCCGCAGCCGAACTGCGGAGCGGGCAGGCCGCGGTGCCTTCACGCAGCGGCCCACGGCCACCCACCGTCGACGCACGACTGGTCGCCGCCATCGTCGACCACACCGTGACCACCTGCGTGCGGATGGCCCACGAACTGGCCACCGCACCCCACCGCGGCGGCCTACCCCACACGCTCCTCTCCCTCTACAACGGCAGCGCCGGCCTGGGCCTCGAACTGCTGCAGCATGCCGACCGCCCGGACGCCCGGGAGGCCGCGGCCGCCCTGGCCCGCTGGACGGCCGCCCATCCCGCCCTCGACCGCCTCACCCTCGGCCTGTACGACGGCCGCACGGGCGTGGACCTCTTCGTGACCCAGGCCGCCGATCTCCTGGGCACCGAACTGCCGTTTGAGTACCTGACGTTGACGGCGTCGACCTCAAACGCCCCGGCCATCGCCGGCGGGCCGGTCGACAGTCGCCGCACGGATCAGATCTCCGGCCTCGCCGGTATCGGCACCGGCCAGTTGCTCCTGGCCCGCCAAGCTCAGACGGCCGGCCGCCATGCGGACGCTCGGCACCACGTCGCACTCGCGGCCTCGTGCGCGCGCGACCTGGTCGCCGAACCGCCCGGCCCCCTCCCCGAGGAGCCCAACCCGGGCATGGCAGCTCTGGCTGAGGGCTTCGCGCACGGCCACGCCGGGCTCGCGCACTTCCTCATCGAGATGACCGCCTCACAGTCCATGGCCCGGCGGCTGGTTGACGGCCTCGCCGCCGAACTCCCCCGCATCGTCGCCGACGCCACCCGCCCCGGCGCCACCCGGCGCTACGGCTCCTGGTGCCGCGGGCTGGCCGGCATCGGCGCCGTCCTCGTCCAAGCGGGTCACCGCTGGCAGGACGAGCAGTGCGTCAAGCTGGCCGTCGATGCGGCCGACGCCTGCCGCACCCTCGCACCGCACATGGGCCTCACCGTTCAATGCTGCGGCCTGGCCGGAGTCGGCGAGTTGTTCGTCGACCTGGCCGTGATCACCGGGGAGGAGCGGCATTGGCGCGCAGCCGAGGAGATCGCCGCACTGATCCTTACACGCAGCGCCGGGACGGTCGAGCAACCGCGCTTTCCCAGTAAGGCAGTTGATGCCGAGTCACGCGCTTGGGCACTCGGGACTCCGGGTGTACTCTCCTTCTTCCGCCGACTCCACCGCCGGGGCGGGCCACGGCTCGGCCTACTTGGACTCGACTGAACCCGCAGCAGCCGCCCGCAGCACCAAGAACGGTGGCAGGCCGGCGCGTTGGGGCTGTTGGGCTGCCACCGCGGCGGTCGGAGACGGTTCGGCGGCGTACTCCAGTGCGAAACCGTGCCGCAGCAGCGCCCTCAAGTAGCCGGTGAGCGAGCGGTGGTGGTTGCCCGCGCGGCGGACGGCCTCGGGGTTGGTGGAACGCCAGAAGCCCTCGGCGAGGTAGTCGCCCACCACCCGGCGGGCGGTGCCGTCGGCGGCCTGCGACCAACTGGCGTGCGGCGCCTCGAAACAGGGATGCGGGACGGTGAGGACCAGGCTGCCGGCCGGCCGCAGCACCCGCCGTACCGCGAGGAGGGTGGCGTCGAGGTCGGACACGTTGTTGAGGGCGAGGCCGGCGGTGACCCAGTCCATCGAGTCGTCGGCCACGGTCGCGAGCACGCAGGCGTCGTCCACGGCGTAGGCCGCGCTTCCGGGTTCCACTCCCCCGCCGGACCGGGCGTGCCCGATCATGCGGGGCGAGGGGTCGATGCCCAGCACGGCAGCGCCACGAGCGGCGACCGCGCGGGTGATGATGCCCTCCCCGCACCCGAGGTCAAGGACCTGTCGGCCCGTCAGATCGGCGGGGAGCTGGTCGAGCAGGATGTCACGATTGAAGTCGTTCAACGCCGACCCCGAGCGCACGAGGTCGACGTACCAGTCGGCGATGCTGTCCCAGGTGTCGGCGTTCTCGGCGCTCTCGCTGTTTTCATTCATCAAAGTCGGGACGTTAGCGGTCAGCCCGGCGCTGGGCCACCGACTTCCAGGCCTCGCCTGGGGCTTGCACCACATTCCGTGGTGTAGCTAGGTACACCTGAGAGATGGGGGTCAGCGCCATCGTGGCGGCCATTGCCTGCGGGATAGCGTCGTTGGTGTCGCCAGCCGCTGTGGGTGGCGAGCGTCAAGTCATCGAAATCGTCGAAATTCTCTTCAGGGTGGGAAGCGCCATGCCGCACAGACTCCGTTACCTCGGGGCCCTCGCCATCGCCGGGGCTGCGCTGGGCGTGCTCACGGCCTGCGACATCGGCCTGGGGCCCCATCACGAGCTCCACGACGACGCCGCGGTCTCGGAACAGATCACCGCCGTGCGGCTGGACAGCGGCTCGGGCAGTGTCACGCTCAACGGGCAGGCGGGGGCCACCACCGCCTCCGTGCACCGCGACGTCGACTACCAGGGCGGCCGACCGACCGCGCCGACGACCCAGGTGGACAACGGCGTGCTGGTGCTCCACGGCTGCGGGCAGCACTGCTCTGTGTCGTACACGGTCGCGCTGCCGGCGGGGCTTCCGGTCAGCGGGCAGACCTCGAACGGCGAGATCTCCCTCTCCCAGGTGGGCAATGTCCAGGTCTCCACGTCCAACGGGAGCATCACGCTGAACGGTGTGAACGGCACGGTGGATGCGCACAGCTCCAATGGCGCGATCACCGGCCGCGGGCTGAACGGCACCCGGGTGCAGGCGCAGACCTCGAACGGCGAGATCGACCTCGCGCCGAGCAAGGCGCAGGACGTGCACGCGAGCACCGACAACGGCGCGATCACCGTGGTCGCACCCGCCGCCAGCTACAAGGTCTCCAGCCAAAGCGACAGCGGGGGAACGAGCATCAGCGTTCCCAACGATCCGTCCGGGCAGTTCCTGATAGACCTGCGAACCGGCAACGGGCAGATCGCCGTCAAGCCCGCCTGAGGCGCCGTCGCCCACGAAGGCCACGGGAGTGGCGGGAGTGGCGGGAGTTGCAGGGGCTGCGGGAGCTGGGGAGCCGCAGGGGGCTGCGAAGGCTATGGGAGTGCGAGCAGCGCCGTCAGGTCGGCGATCTCCTGGATACCGGCTTCCGCGGCGGTGCGGGATTCGGGGCCGGGGCCAAGGCGGTTGAGCCAGCAGGCCTGGAGGCCGGCCGCCCGGGCGGCGAGCGCGTCATGGGCCAGGTGGTCGCCGACGTGCAGCACCTGGGCTGGGTCGACACCGAGGCGCTCGGCGGTGCGGTGGAACATCCGCGGGTCGGGCTTCTGGTAACCGCTCTCGTTCGCGGAGGTGACGCAGCTGAAGTAGTCCAGCCCCACCCTTGCCGGGTCGGTGTTGCCGTTGGTGGTGACCGCCAGCCGGTAGCGCTCGGCCAACGCACCGAGTACCTCAACCACTTCCGGGAACGGCTTCATGGCAGCCCAGCGGGTCTCGTTGTAGGTAGTGAACATCTCGGCGATCCGCTCCGGGTCCGCCCTCTGTCCGCACTCCTCCAGGGCCAGCGTGAACGAGGCCTTGCGGATCACCTCCAGTCCGGCGCCGGGCTCGGCGGCGGCCTCGGCCACCCTCCACAACTCGGCCAGCCACTCCCCTGTCACCGACCCACTGGGGCGGCGCAGGCCCTCCGCCCGGAGCCGCTCCGCCGTCGCGGAGATCGCCACGGCGAAGGACGCGCCGAAGTCCCACAGGGTGTCGTCGGCGTCAAAGGAGATCGCGGCGATCGGCGGCAGCGGAGAGAGCTGCGGCGGCGCGGTTCTGGCAGACGTGACGGGTATCGCAAGCGCGGGAACCATGGGGGGCGTTGGCGGCACGGGAGGCACGGGAGGCACGGGAGGCATGCGAGCGACTCTAGGGCCCGCACGTCCAAGCTGTCGCACCCCATCCAGTGGGTGCGGCCTACGGCCTGGACCAGTGTCGTCATGGCCCCGCACGGCCGCTTGGCACCGGTGCTCGCGTTCACCATGGCGGACGGGAAGATCACCGAGATCGACGTCATCGCCCAGCCCGATCGCCTGCCGGGAGTGGAGCTGGCGGTACTGGAGGACTGAGGCCGCCTCAGGGCCGGCTCCCTGCCCGGGCCCGCTCCCGGCTCGGCCCCACCGCACCTCGGCCCGGCCCGGCCAGCGCGGTGCGCTGCGCTGCGCGAGCCGGGGCCTGACGCATCGTCGGCCGCTGCCGACCCGATCGGCCACCGCGTTCGGCGGTCCGCATAGCGGCGGGGCGGTGGTCAGCGTCGGCTCGGGCTTGGTCGCCGCCGTCGTGGCTGGACTGCGCGAGCACCACTGGGCCCAGGGGGAAGCAGCCGGCCGGGGCATTCACCTGGCCGCTTTGCCATAGCCCCTTTGCTATAAGCCCCATTGCTATAGCCCCTCGGACGCTCGCGCCTCAGAGAGGAGTCGACCGAGGTGGTAGTGCAGGACGGCAGCAGCGTCATCCGCCGTCCGCTGCCCGAGCAGGACGCTGAGGCCGAGGCCGGCGGAGACCGCCAGGAGGACGACGGCCTCTTGGCGGGCGTCCAGGCGCGGGTCGGTATCACCGGCCTGCTGGGCGGCGGTCAGTTGGCCGGCCAGGAAGCCCTCCATCTCGTTGGGCGCCGCGAGGAACGGCTGGCCGGCGAGTGCGGGGTCGGTGACGGAGAGCACCGCGTACTCGGTGTAGACGAGGTGGAACGTCCGGCTCTCCTCGTCGGTCGGTATGGCTTCGAGCAGGACCGCCTCGATGATGGCGCGCGGAGCCGTCGAGGATCCGGCCGCCCTGACCCGGTCGCGGACCCGCTCGCCCATGCGCACGGCCAGGCGGGTGAGTGCGGCGAGGAGCAGCTGCTCCTTGGTGTCGAAGTAGTACTGCACGAGCCGCACCGAGACGCCCGCCTCGATCGCCACGGACCGCATGGTGACGGCGTGCAGTCCGCTGTCCGCCGCCGTGCGGAGCAGCGCGTCGATGATGTGGGCTCGCCGCTCCTCGTGGTCCACCAGCTTCGGCATCGGGTTCCCTTCGAACGTTTTTATGGTACAAACATACCATCAAGTGCTGCGGCTTCATGCACCGGGAGGGACCATGACCAGGACCAGCGTCGGACACTTCGTCAGCGAGGAAGCCCGAGCGAAGTTCCTTGAGGCATACGACCGCGCGATGGAGCTGTGGCCGAGCCCTCGCCGGGAACTCGATGTCGAAACCGCCTACGGCACCGTCCACGTCCACCACTACGGGCCGCAGACCGGCGAGCCGATCGTGCTGCTGCACGGCCACGCGGGGCACGCGTCCAACTGGTACCCCCAGATCGCCGCTCTGGGCGCGAATCACCCGGTCTACGCGATCGACACCTTGGACGACCCCGGCCGCAGTGTTCAACGCGCCGTCGCCACCGGCTCCGAGGAGAACGCCGCCTGGCTCAGCGAGGTCTTCGCCGGTCTCGGACTGGAACGGATCCATCTGGTCGGCCTGTCCTACGGTGGCTGGCTGGCCCTCAACCAGGCCATCCACGCGCCCGAGCGCCTCGCATCGATCGCGCCGCTGGACCCGGGCGGCATCGAGAAGGTCCCCGCCCGGTTCTACGCGCACATGATCGGCGGCCTCTTCGGAATGCTCGCACCGCGGCCGCTCCGTCCGGCGTTGGGACGGCTGCTCGCGAACCCCGCGCTCAGCTCACCCCCCGAGATGATCGCTCCCCTGATGCTGGGCATGCGCACCTACAAGCCGAACACCCGCCCCGCGGCCAGGCCGTTCACCGACGAGGAACTGGGCTCCATCGAACTGCCCACCCTCGTCCTGCTGGGAAGCCGAAGCGCCCTGGTCCGCCCGCGCCAGGCGCTGAAGAGGGTCACCGCGCTGATCCCGGAGGTCCAGGCCGAGATCGTGCAACGGGCCGGTCACGGACTCAACTTGGAGCGCCCCGACCTGGTCAATGAACGCCTGTTGCGGTTCGTCGCCTCGCGCCGGCAGGAGGCGCGGAGCTGAGCGGAAGTCCGCACGAGAAGCCGCACGAGAAGCCGCATGCCAAGCCGCACGAGAGGCCGCGTGCCAAGCCGCAAGCGAAGCCGCCCGGCTGGTGCTCGTCCGTCACCTCGCGGTCAGGCCACCGGGAACTGCGCCACATACTCCGCGAAGGGCGGAATGCCGACCTCGGCGCGGCGGGCGTCCAGGCGATCCGGGTCCTCGCACGGGAACGGGACGGGGGCGCCGTCACGGATGCCGGCGATCTGGGTGCCGTAGATCTGCGGGCGACCCTCGTTGACCAGGGTGCGGTCGCGCAGGAAGGCGAGGTCCCGAGGGCTGGCGGCGCCCTCCGAGACGGCGGCGGTCATCAGGGCCAAGGCCCGCCGCTGGACGTCGAGTTGGCGGTCCGCGTGCTGGGCGATCAGCCAGGCGGCGCGGGCGCCGTCCGCACCGACCAGGGCCGCGGTGGGCCAGCCGTGCTCATCCATGATCTCGGTGAGGCGGTCGGCGTGCTGGGCGGTGAGGCGACGCCAGGCGAGTTGGGCGACCGGGTCCTCGCTGTGCGCCTGGGCCGCGCCCTGGTGATCGGCGGCGGCCATCGCGGTGAGTTCGGCGGCAAGGCCGACCAGAGCAACGTCCACTGATGGCTCCAAGGGAGAGGCGGGATAAGACCCTGTCAACCTAAGGCCGGCAGCGATACTCAAGATCATTCTGAAGGATGGCGACAGAGGCTCCGTTTCACGGGGATAATGGATCTACAGCAAACGCAGAGCGGGGGAAGTCGGCCCCGCCGACTTCCCCCGCTACGTGCACCAGCAAGTCCCTGGCGCCTACCTACAGCCGCACCGCCGCGTTGGCGTCCACGAGCCCATGCCCGTAGAAGCCGTTGTCGAGCGGCGAGCCCTCGCAGGTGGCCGCCCAGGCCCCGGTGCCGCCGGGGTTGAAGGGGCCGGCGGGGCAGGCGATCGGATGGGCCTCGGCGGTGAGCAGCGCGGCCAGCTCCGCCGGGCTCGCGCCGGGGTGGGCGCTGGCGAGCAGCGCGACCACGCCGGTGACATGCGGGGTGGCCATCGAAGTCCCCTGCATGTAGCCGTACTTGTTGCCGGGCAGGGTGGAGAGCACCCGCCCGTTGCGGTCCGGGGTGTCGGGGATCTGGAACTGCGCGTCGCCTCCGGGCGCCGCCACCGTGACCACGCCCGCGCCATAGCTGGAGTAGTAGGACTTCACGCCCTGGCTGCCCACGGCCGACACCGCGATCACGCCCGGCAGTTCGGCCGGCAGCTCGAGGCAGCTGTCGTCGACGGGCCGGCTCACCGGGGTGGTGTCGTCGGGACTCAGGGCGTCCATGCTCTTGTGGGCCAGGTCGGTGTTGTAGTTGCCGGCCGCCGCGACGTTCAGCACACCGTTGCCCTGGGAGTACTCGACCGCGCGCCGCACCGCCGTGACGATGGCGGCCTGGTCCGGGTCGCCCTGGCAGTTGTAGAGCCAAGGGTCGATGAAGTAGCTGCTGTTGGTCACCTGGAAGTGGTGCTCGGCCGCCCAGACGAAGCCGCAGACCGCGTACTCCGGGTAGATGAAGCCGCCGTTGTCCACCACCTTCACCGCCGCCAGCCGCACGTCGGGCGCGATGCCGACGATGCCCTTGCCGTTCTTGGCCGCGGCGATGGTGCCGGCGACGTGCGTGCCGTGCGGGCTGCTGGTGGGCTGCCAGGACTGCCAACTGGTGTCCGGAGCACCGCCGTTGATGCAGGAGGCGGAGAGCGACGAGTCCACGTTGGCGGCCAGGTCCTCATGAGTGGCGTCGATCCCGGAGTCCAGCACCCCGACCACCACGTCACGGCTGCCGAGGGTGACCTGGTGCGCCTTGTCGGCACCGATCTCGCGCAGGTCCCACTGCTCGGCCTGCAGCGGCTCGCTGCCGTCGGCGGGCGCAGCGGCGGGCGGAGTGGCGACCTCGGCGGTCTCCACATCACCCTGCGGGATGCCGGCGGTACGGGTGGCGCCGACCGAGTCAATGCCGTTGAGGCCACGGAGCGTTGTGGCGAAAGCGGTGTTGGTCGAGCGGGCGATGATCACGCCGATCTGCTCGTAGGCATAGACCACGGTGCCGCCGGCCGCGGTGATCTCCCGCTCGGCCTTCTGCACCTGGCCGTGGTTGGCCTTGGTGTTGACCAGGTAGCTGAGCAGCGGCCCGGTGCTGCCCGCCGGCGCCGGGGTGGCCGCCGAGGCGACTCCGGCGGGCAGGGCGAGGGTGACCGCGGTGGCCAGGGCGAGGCCGGCGGCGGCACCGCGCACCGTGCGTATTCGACGAACTCCCATAGGGACTTGCCCCTCCCGGTTGCGTCGGCGCGACGGCTGTGGCCGCCGCGCTCAGGTAGCCGAAAGGTAATGACCCAGCAATGAGCAGCACAAGGGTTGGGACTGATGGGAGTTCGGTAAACCCATGAGAAATTCGGCCAGCTTGGCTGGAGTTGAACGATCGGTCAGACCTGCGGGCCGATCGGATCCTGCGGGACCGGCCCGCCGGGCGCCGGAACGCCCGACGCGGCGGGCGCCGAGTCGAAGCCGCCCGACAGTGCCAGCGGGTCGATCCGGACCAGGTGCGACGGCGCGTAGTAGTGGTACCCGTAATGCTGACGGGCCCGGTTGTGGGCGTCGACGGTGGGCTCGGCACTGCCGTCCTGCGCGGTCACCACCAGGCCGGTGTGGCTCCTGGTGCCGCCGGGGCCGGCGTAGGTGACGACCACGTCGCCCGGGCGGGCCCCCGCGGGTTGGTCGCCGACGTCGCTGCCGAGGCGGCTGTCCATCAGGTAGTCGTAGAGGGTGTGGTACGGCGGGAGATCGCTGATCAGCAGCAGGTCATAGGTGGTGCCGCTGGGCGCGGTGTAGTGGAAGTAGGAGTCCTGCGGGTCGTCCGCTCGCAGCCCGGGAACCAGGCCGGCCGCGGCGAGGGCCCTGGCGACGTACTCGGCGCACTGGTACTTCGGCTGATCGGCACCGAAGGCCACCGGGGTGGGGTCGTTCCAAGCGGTGTCGGCCCAGTGCTGCTCGGCCCATTCGACCTCGACCGCCCGCAGCAGGCCAGCCTGCACCGCAGCGGAAACCGGCGCGGCAGCGGAAACCGGCGCGGCAACGGCACCCGGCGCGGCAGCCGAAACCGGCGCGGCAACGGCACCCGGCGCGGCAGCCGAAACCGGCGCGGCAACGGCACCCGCCACGGCAACGCCAGCCGGCGCGGCAGCGAATGCCGGGGTGGCGGCACCGGCGAGAATGAGCACCAGAGCAGCGCCCAATACGCGAGAATCATGTAGCTGACGCACAGCCATATTCTGTCCTCCCAAGCGACTATGGAAGGTGATAGAGCTCCCGCGCGTTCTCCTCGGCGAGCAGCAGGGCGAGGCGCTCGCCGTCGACCGCGGTGCAGGCGCCGGCGCGCCGCCACTGCCAGGTGAGGTCGGCGACGGCGTGGTGGAACTGGGCGGCGCCGGCCAGGTGGAGCTCGGGCAGGCCGTAGCCGTCGGTGGAGGCGAGCACCTTGCCGAACGGGGCGAGCTCCAGCAGTTCGCCGAGCACGGTGGTGGCGCGCGGACCGACGTGGTTCAGGGTGAGGCCGGTGTCGGCGTAGACGTGCGGGAAGACCTGCGCCAGGTAGCCGGCCTGTCGGTGGTAGGGGTAACAGTGCAGCAGCACCAGAGGGACGCCGGTGGGCTCGACGGCTCGGATGAACGGGGTGAGCAGCGCCGGGTCGGCGCGGTGGAGCGTCAAGTCCGGGTCGCCGAAGCCGGTGTGGAACTGGATCGGCAGCGGGGGGCGGCGCTCGGCGCAGAGGTCGACGGCCGTCCAGAGGAGCTGGCGCAGCAGCACCTGGTCGGTGAGCCGGGCCGGCCGGTCCGCCAGGAACCGACCGGCGGCCTCGGTCACCTCGGCGGGACTCGGCCGCTCTGCGGGTATGTCCAGGCCGTGGCGGTAGGCGAGCACCGACTTCACCGCCACGGCTCCGGCCAGTTCGGCGGTGAGCGCCTCGGTGAGCGCGGCTGACCAGTCGGCGGCTGCGGGCGCCCGGGCGGCGAGGCGCTCGGCGACGCCCTCCAGCCGGACCACCTGGTGCACCGGGGCGCCGGCCAGCGCGCTCAGCTCGGGCAGCGGCAGCAGCGGGTGGCCGGCGGCGGCAACCAGCCCGGTGTCCACCAGCAGGGTGCTCAGGCCGGCGGCGCCGAGCAGCCGTTTGGTGGCCTCGGCGGGGCCGAGGGCCCTTCGGCGTGCCAGATAGGCGTCGGCTGTGGCGTGCTCCGACAGCCCCAGGGCGGGCGGGCACCAGCGGCGCACGGCCAAGCCGAGGGCGCTGTCAAAGGGGTTTGCAACGGGTGCCCGGTCGGACTCGGTGAGCAGGGAGCGGAAGGCGTCGGGGGTGAGGTCGGCGATCACCACGCTGTGCGTGTGGTGGTCGATGAGTGGTGGGAGCACGTCGGTACCTCCGGATGTCAGTCCCCTCCGGGCTGCTGCGCGTCAGTACCGCCAGCGGGTGGCCGCCGCCAGTTCGTCGGGCGTGTGGCGGGCGAAGAGCTCCAGCTCGGCTTGGCGAACCGCGCCGACGGCCTCGAAGAGTGGCTCCCCCAGGGCCTCGCGCAGCAGGCCCGAGGTGCGGAACTCGGCGAGCGAGGCGGCGAGGCTGCCGGGAAGCCGGGGGATCTCGCCCTCGGGTCGGGTGGCCGGGTCTTCGGGCACCTCGGTGGGGAGCGAGCGGCACGCGTCGATCCCGGCCAGCCCGGCGGCCAGCACGCCGCCGATCAGCAGATAGGGGTTGGCGGTGAGGTCGAAGCACTTGAGCTCGGCGTTGGCGCTGCCCGCTCCCTCCCCCGCCGGTCCGGGGATCAGGCGCAGCGCCGCCTCCCGGTTCTCCCGGCCCCAGCACTGGAACGACCCGGCCCAGTGCTGCGGGACCAGCCGCAGGTAGCTGGCGGGGCTGGGAGCGCCGAGCGCGAGCAGCGCCGGCAGCTCGGCCAGCACACCGGCCAGGAAGGATTCGTTCTCGCCGGTGAGCCCGTAGGGCCCGGGGCCGCCCTTGCCGAGGTTCTGCCCGTCGCGCCAGAGGGAGAGGTGCAGATGGCCGCCGTTGCCGACGCCGCCGGCCTCGACGGCGGGGGCGAAGGAGGTGCGCAGGCCGTGCCGGGCGCCGACCGCGCGGACGGTCTGGCGGACCAGCACGCTGGTGTCGGCGGCGCCGAGCGGGTCCTCCGGGGCGGTGGAGACCTCGAACTGGCCGGTGGTGTACTCGGGATGGAGCTGCAGCACGGGCAGGCCCTGTTCGTCCAGGGCGTGCAGCAGATCGCGGAGGTAGTCGGAGAGGTCGACCAGGCGGTTGAAGCCGTAGGCCGGGCCGTGGGACGGGTAGACCGGCGGTTCGCTGGGCGGGCCGGCCAGCGCGACCACCCATTCGATCTCGATGCCGGCCCGCAGCTCCAGCCCGCGGGCGGCGGCCGCGGCGATCATGCGCTGGGCGAACCGGCGCTGGCAGCCGGGGTGTTCGGAGCCGTCCTGGTCGAACCGGTCGGCGGGCGCCCAGGCCCAGCCGGGCTGGCCGGCCAGCTTGGTGAGCCGGCCGAGATCGGGGATCAGCCGCAGATCGCCGACCGGACCGCCGATGTGGTGACTGGTGGTGAAGCTGTCGTCGACCAGGACCACGTCGAAGCAGGGGGCGGCGCCGACCCCCCAGACGGCCGCGTGCTCCAGGCGGCGGACCGGGACGGTCTTCACCCGGGCCAGCCCCGCGTTGTCCACCCAGCTGAGGATCACCCCCTCGACGCCCTCCGCGCTGAGCCGGGCGGCCGCGACCCGCGCCCGAGCCGCGCGGTCGGCCCGGCCGTCGGCAGCGGGCAACCGCTCGGCGATCGGCTCCCCGGCGGGCCGGCCGTCCGGCAGGCCGGTCGAGCCCGAGCCGTGCGCCGATGCATCGAAGGAGACCTGCTCAGCGGTGGTGGTACTCATGCGATCCATCCTCCCGCTCACCCATTGGCGGAGGAATTACCCATACGAGTGCATTGGCGAACCGAAAACTGACGGTCGATCAGCTGATAGCACCGCGTTACGTTTTCCCGCCGCCACTTCCCGCCGCCACCCTCTTCCTACCTGGCGGTAACTTCGCTACAGTGACCGGCACGCACCACCGCCGGGCTTCGGGAGCCGCACCGGCGGGCGCCGCACGTCCCGCGTGCGGCCGGGTGTCATTGCACGGTCCGCCGGTGATCCACCGCGTCGGGCCTGCCTTCAGCCGGGGCCATGTGCCCCGAGTCACGCCACCTCGCGGTCCGGCCAGAGCGGACTGGCCGCCGTCGAGCGCGTACCAGCACCAAGCGCCGAGCTCCGTCGTCCCACGCACCGCCAAGCGCCCGTCACGCACGCCGAGCGCGCCGCCAAGTGCACCGGCAGGCAAGCACATCGCCAACCACGTGCACCGCCAAGCGCACCCAGAAAGCGCACCAGCAAGCGCACCGCCGGCCGCCCCGAGCGCGCGCCGGTGCCCCACGCGTCCCTCGCGCGCCACCGCGCCACCACCCGCCCGGCCGTCGCCCCGGCCGCGTTCGCCGACCCCCTGATCACACCGTGCCCTGATCACGGCGTGCTCAGGGCCTTCGGCCTCTCCGAAAGGACCAGCAACGATGCAGGCTCCCGAGACCGCAACCACCGAAAGCACCGCAACTCCCGAAACTCCCGAAGGCACCGCCCCCTTCCCCACCGTCGCCGTGGTCGGCGTGGGCACCATGGGTGCCGGAATCGCCGTCGCCGTGGCCCGCTCCGGCCGCCGGGTGATCGGCATCGAGGCCGACGGCGCGTCCGCCGCCAAGGCCCTGGCCCGGATCGAGGAGGCCACCGCGCACGCCGTGGCCCGCGAGCGGCTGACCGCCGAGGAGCGCACCGCCGTGCTCGCCCGGATCACCGTCGGCGAGCAGCTGTCCGCCGCCGCCGAGGCCGACCTGGTGATCGAGGAGATCCCCGAGCAACTGGAGCTCAAGCGCGAGCTGTTCGCCGAGCTGGACCGGATCTGCCCGCCGGAGACCGTGCTAGCCACCGGCACCACCTCGCTCTCGGTGACCCGGATCGCCGCCGCCACCGGCCGCCCGGAGAAGGTGCTGGGCCTGCACTTCTTCAACCCGGTGCACGCGATGAAGCTGGTCGAGGTGGTGCGCAGCGTCCTCACGTCCCCTCAAGTTGCCGAGCAGGCCGCCGAGTTCGCCCGCGAGCTGGGCAAGGAGCCGGTGGCGGCGGGTGACCGGGCCGGCTTCGTGGTCAACGGGCTGCTCTTCGCCTACCTCAACCAGGCCGCCGCGATGTTCGAGTCCCGCTACGCCACCCGGGAGGACATCGACGCCGCGATGCGGCTGGGCTGCGGCCTGCCGATGGGCCCGCTGGCGCTGCTCGACCTGATCGGTCTGGACACCGCCCGCACCGTGCTGGAGGCGATGTACGAGCAGTCCAGGGACCGGCTGCACGCCCCGGCGCCGATCCTCGGCCAGCTGGTCTCGGCGGGCCTGCTGGGCCGCAAGACCGGCCGCGGTTTCTACAGCTACGAGGCGCCAGGCTCGTCCCGGGTGGTGGCCGAGCCGAGCACCGGCGCGGCGGCCCGGGTCGCCGGGCGCCCGGTGCACGCGGTCGGCGTCTGCGGTTCGGGCACCATGGCCACCGGTATCGCCGAGGTCTTCGCCAAGGCCGGCCACCCGGTCACCCTGGTCGCCCGCAGTCAGGAGAAGGCCGACCGGGCCAAGGCCCAGCTCGCCAAGTCGCTGGACCGCTCGGTGGCCAAGGGCCGGCTGACCGCGGAGCAGCGCGACACCACCCTGGGCCTGGTCACCGCCAGCGGTTCGCTGGCCGACCTGAACCAGGCGGACCTGGTGCTGGAGGCCGTGGCCGAGGATCTGGCGGTCAAGCGGGAGCTGTTCGCCACCCTGGACAAGATCGCCAAGCCGGGCGCGGTGCTGGCCACCACCACCTCCAGCCTGCCGGTGATCAGCTGCGCCACCGCGACCTCGCGGCCGCAGGACGTGATCGGGATGCACTTCTTCAACCCGGCCCCGGCGATGAAGCTGGTCGAGGTGGTCTCCACGGTGCTGACCGCCCCGGAGGTCACGTCGACCGTGCTGGAGCTGTGCGGCGGGATCCGCAAACACCCGGTGGAGTGCGGCGACCGGGCCGGGTTCATCGTGAACGCGCTGCTCTTCCCGTACCTGAACGACGCGGTGCGGATGCTGGAGGAGCACTACGCGACGGTGGACGACATCGACACCGCGATGAAGCTCGGCTGCGGCTACCCGATGGGCCCCTTCGAGCTGCTGGACGTGGTCGGCCTGGACGTCTCGCTGACCATCGAGCGGGTGCTGCACCAGGAGTTCCGGGAGCCGGGGCTGGCCGCCGCGCCGCTACTGGAGCACCTGGTGGCGGCGGGCTGCCTGGGCCGCAAGACCGGTCGCGGGTTCCGCGACCACGCCCGCCGGTGAGCGGGGGCGGGCCGGCGGGGGTGCCGGCACCCGACTCCGAGCGTCCCCACCCGTTCTGGGTGAACGGCACCGGGGCCCGACCGCTGTCCCGGACCGGGGCTGAGCGGGCCCGGGGGGCGTGTAGCGTTCCAGGCATGGACCGGGAACAGTCATCCGCTGAGCAGGACCTCCGTACCGTCGACAACGGGCCCGGCAGCCGCCGGGCGGCGGCGCAGCGGCAGCAGATGCGCCAGGACCTGGCCACCGCGGCGATGGAACTGTTCGCCACCCAGGGGTACGAGGAGACGACGGTCGATCAGATCGCCGCCGCCGCCGGGGTGGCCCGGCGGACCTTCTTCCGGTACTTCCGGTCCAAGGAGGAGGCGATCTTCCCGGACCACGACGACACCCTGGTGCGGGTGGCCGACCTGCTGGCCAGCGCCGAGCCGGAGGAGCACCCGCTGGACGTGGTGTGCCGCGGCATCAAGGAGGTGCTGCGGATGTACGCCTCCACGCCCGGGGTCTCGGTGGCCCGTTACCAGTTGATCCGTCAGGTGCCGGCGCTGCGGGAGCGGGAGATCGCGGTGGTGTCCCGCTACGAGCGGCTCTTCACCCGCTACCTGCTGGGCCGGTTCGACGCCTCGGACAGCATTCCGCCGGGCTGGCAGCACGGCGGGGACGACGACTCGATGCTGGCGGAGGTCTCGGCGGCGGCCGTGGTCGCGGCCCACAACCACGTGCTGCGGCGCTGGCTGCGGGCCGGCGGGCACGGGGACGTGGAGGCCCAGCTCGACCACTCCTTCGAGGTGATCCGCGGGACCTTCTGGGCGACCCCGCCGAGCGGGGTGCGGCGCCGTGGCACTGCTGTGACACCCAGTGCCAGTGGGAATGGCACGCTGCCCGGTGATCTCGGGGTCGCCAGCGCACTGAGTGCCACACCTGGTGGTGAGGTGCTCATCACAGTGGCCCGGACCGATGCCCCGCTGGACGTCGTGCTGGACAGCATCAAGGCCGCCTTCAACCGATAAGAGCAGCAAAACAGCAGGTCAGAAGGCCCGTCACGGCAATCGTGGCGGGCCTTTCCGCGTCCCTGCCAACGCCCGGAACAGGCGCGGGAATACGCCAAAAATCATGGCACCCAGTGTCTTTACGAGTGGCACAGGGTGCCAGTAGCTTGTTACCCACCAGTCGCGGCGCCGCGGCTCCCCACCTCGGCGCGCCGTCGTCCGGCGTCCCCACACCCCGGGGACGAACCCACCAGCCCACCCAAGCCCACTGCGTAGCCGGTGTCCGCTCCCGGCTCCCCCAGACGCCCTGTGCGCCCTCACACAGGTACGCCTTCGGAGGCAGCCATGAAGGAAATCCTCGACGCGATCCTCAGCGCCGACAGCACGTCCGCGGACTTCGCCGCGCTCAAGCTCCCCGAGTCCTACCGGGCGGTCACGCTCCACAAGGACGAGGAGCAGATGTTCGCCGGCCTGGAGAGCCGCGACAAGGACCCGCGCAAGTCGCTCCACCTGGAGGACGTGCCGCTGCCCGAACTCGGCCCCGGCGAGGCCCTGGTGGCCGTGATGGCCAGTGCCGTCAACTACAACACCGTGTGGTCCTCGATCTTCGAGCCGGTCTCGACCTTCGGCTTCCTGGAGCGCTACGGGCGGCTCTCGCCGCTGACGAAGCGCCACGACCTGCCGTACCACGTCGTCGGCTCCGACCTGGCGGGCGTGGTGCTGCGCACCGGCGCCGGGGTCAACGCCTGGAAGCCTGGCGACGAGGTGGTCGCGCACTGCCTGTCCGTGGAGTTGGAGAGCCCCGACGGCCACAACGACACCATGATGGACCCGGAGCAGCGCATCTGGGGCTTCGAGACCAACTTCGGCGGCCTCGCCCAGCTGGCGCTGGTGAAGACCAACCAGCTGCTGCCCAAGCCCAAGCACCTCACCTGGGAGGAGGCCGCCTCCCCCGGTCTGGTCAACTCCACCGCCTACCGCCAGCTGGTGTCGCGCAACGGCGCCGGCATGAAGCAGGGCGACAACGTGCTGATCTGGGGCGCCAGCGGCGGCCTCGGCTCCTACGCCACCCAGTACGCGCTGGCCGGCGGCGCCACCCCGATCTGCGTGGTCTCCAACGACCAGAAGGCCGAGATCTGCCGCGCCATGGGCGCCGAGGCGATCATCGACCGCAGCGCCGAAGGCTACAAGTTCTGGAAGGACGAGCACACCCAGGACCCGCGCGAGTGGAAGCGCCTGGGCGCCAGGATCCGCGAGTTCACCGGCGGCGAGGACGTGGACATCGTCTTCGAGCACCCGGGCCGCGAGACCTTCGGCGCCTCGGTCTACGTGACCCGCAAGGGCGGCACCATCGTCACCTGCGCCTCCACCTCCGGCTACATGCACCAGTACGACAACCGCTACCTGTGGATGTCGCTCAAGCGGATCGTCGGCTCGCACTTCGCCAACTACCGCGAGGCCTTCGAGGCCAACCGCCTGATCGCCAAGGGCAAGATCCACCCGACCGTCTCCAAGGTCTACTCGCTGGAGCAGACCGGCCAGGCGGCCCTGGACGTCCACCACAACAAGCACCAGGGCAAGGTCGGCGTGCTCTGCCTGGCCCCGCAGGAGGGCCTGGGCGTGCGCGACCAGGAGCTGCGCGAGCAGCACCTGCCGGCGATCAACCGCTTCAGGAACATCTGATGACGGACCGTCAGAAGCGCGACCGCCCCTGGCTGATGCGCACCTACGCCGGCCACTCCACGGCGGCGGACTCCAACGCGCTCTACCGGCGCAACCTGGCGAAGGGCCAGACCGGCCTCTCGGTCGCCTTCGACCTGCCCACCCAGACCGGCTACGACTCGGACCACGTGCTGGCCCGCGGCGAGGTCGGCCGGGTCGGCGTGCCGGTCGGCCACATCGGCGACATGCGGACCCTGTTCGACGGGATCCCGCTGGAGCAGACCAACACCTCGATGACCATCAACGCCACCGCCATGTGGCTGCTGGCGCTCTACCAGGTGGTCGCCGAGGAGCAGGGCGCGGACATCGCCAAGCTGACCGGCACCACCCAGAACGACATCATCAAGGAGTACCTGTCGCGCGGGACGCACGTCTTCCCGCCCGGCCCCTCGGTGCGGCTGATCACCGACATGATCGCCTACACCGTGGCCGGCATCCCCAAGTGGAACCCGATCAACATCTGCAGCTACCACCTGCAGGAGGCCGGGGCCACCCCGGTGCAGGAGATCGCCTTCGCGATGTGCACGGCGATCACCGTGCTGGACGCGGTGCGCGACTCCGGCCAGGTGCCGGCCGAGCGGATGGGCGAGGTGGTCGGCCGGATCTCCTTCTTCGTGAACGCGGGCGTCCGGTTCGTCGAGGAGATGTGCAAGATGCGGGCCTTCGCCCAGCTCTGGGAGAAGGTCACCCGGGAGCGCTACGGCATCGAGGACCCCAAGCAGCGCCGGTTCCGCTACGGCGTGCAGGTCAACTCCCTCGGCCTGACCGAGGCCCAGCCGGAGAACAACGTCCAGCGGATCGTCCTGGAGATGCTGGCCGTCACCCTCTCCAAGGACGCCCGCGCCCGCGCCGTCCAACTCCCGGCCTGGAACGAGGCGCTGGGCCTGCCCCGGCCCTGGGACCAGCAGTGGTCGCTGCGCATCCAGCAGGTGCTGGCCTACGAGTCGGACCTGCTGGAGTACGGCGACATCTTCAACGGCTCGGAGGTGATCGAGGCCAAGACCGCCGAGCTGCTGGCCGGCGCGGAGGCGGAGATCGCCAAGGTGCTGGAGCAGGGCGGGGTGGTCGCGGCCGTCGAGTCCGGCTACCTGAAGTCCGCGCTGGTCGCCTCGCACGCCGAGCGGCGGGCCCGGATCGAGGCCGGCGAGGACAAGATCGTCGGCGTGAACTGCTTCGACACCACCGAGGAGAGCCCGCTCACCGCCGACCTGGACACCGCCATCATGGTGGTGGACCCGGCCAGCGAGCAGGCCGTGCTCGACAACCTCAAGCAGTGGCGAGCCGACCGTGACGAGGCGGCGGCGCAGCAGGCACTGACCGAGCTGAAGCGGACCGCGGCCACCGAGCGGAACCTGATGGACGCCACCCTGGCCTGCGCCCGGGCCGGAGTGACCACCGGCGAGTGGGCCTTCGCGCTGCGCGAGGTGTTCGGCGAGTACCGGGCGCCCACCGGGGTCGGCGGCGCGCCGATCGCGGTGGCCGCCGAGCCGGGCGGCGAGCTGGCTCGGGTGCGGGCCAAGGTCACCGCCACCGCTGCCGAGTTGGGCACCGCCAAGCTTCGGCTGCTGGTCGGCAAGCCGGGCCTGGACGGGCACTCCAACGGCGCCGAGCAGACCGCGGTGCGAGCCCGCGACGCCGGCTTCGAGGTGGTCTACCAGGGGATCCGGCTGACGCCGGAGCAGATCGTCTCGGCGGCCGTCGCCGAGGACGTGCACTGCGTGGGGCTGTCGATCCTCTCCGGCGCCCATCCCGAGCTGGTTCCGGACGTACTGCAGCGGATGAAGCGGGCCGGGGTGGAGGATGTGCCAGTGATCGTCGGTGGCATCATCCCCGCTGCGGACGCCGAGGCCCTGCGGGCCGCCGGTGTCGCCGCGGTCTTCACCCCGAAGGACTTCGGCATCACCACCATCATCGGCCGGATCGTCGACGAGATCCGCACGGCCAACCATCTCGGCCCTTACCAGGAAGAGACCCTCGCCCAATGACGAACGTCAACCGTCTTCGCCCCCGCCGCTCCTGCCTGGCGGTGCCGGGCAGCAACCCGCGCTTCCTCGAGAAGGCCCAGGGCCTGCCCGCCGACCAGGTCTTCCTGGACCTGGAGGACGCCTGCGCCCCCGCCGTCAAGGAGAGCGCCCGGCTCAACATCGTCGACGCGCTGAACAACGGCGACTGGGGCAACAAGACCAAGGTGGTCCGGGTCAACGACTGGACCACCCACTGGACCTACCGTGACGTGATCACCGTGGTCGAGGGCGCGGGGCCGAACCTGGACTGCATCATGCTGCCCAAGGTGCAGGACGCCGAGCAGGTCAAGGCGCTGGACCTGCTGCTCACCCAGATCGAGAAGACCATGGGCTTCGAGGTCGGCCGGATCGGCATCGAGGCGCAGATCGAGAACGCCAAGGGCCTGATCAACGTCGACGCGATCGCCACCGCCTCGCCGCGGCTGGAGACCATCATCTTCGGCCCGGCCGACTTCATGGCCTCGATCAACATGAAGTCGCTGGTGGTCGGCGAGCAGCCGCCGGGCTACTCGGCCGACGCCTACCACTACATCCTGATGCGGATCCTGATGGCGGCCCGCGCCAACGACCTGCAGGCGATCGACGGTCCGTACCTGCAGATCCGCAACCAGGAGGGCTACCGCGAGGTGGCCCGCCGGGCCGCCGCGCTGGGCTTCGACGGCAAGTGGGTGCTGCACCCGGACCAGGTCGCCGCCGCGAACGAGATCTTCTCGCCCTCGCAGGAGGACTACGACCACGCCGAGTTGATCCTGGACGCCTACGACTGGTGCACTTCGGAGGCCGGCGGCTTCAAGGGCTCGGCGATGCTCGGCGACGAGATGATCGACGAGGCCAGCCGCAAGATGGCGCTGGTGATCTCCGGCAAGGGCCGCGCCGCGGGCATGCAGCGCACCTCCAAGTTCGAAGCCCCGGAGGCCTGATCATGCAGTTCGGACGCACCTACGAGGAGTTCGAGGTCGGCGCGGTCTACAAGCACTGGCCCGGCAAGACGGTCACCGAGTACGACGACCACCTCTTCTGCCTGCTCACCATGAACCACCACCCGCTCCACATGGACACCAACTACGCGGAGCGGACCACCGACTTCGGCAAGAACGTGGTGGTGGGCAACTACATCTACTCGCTGCTGCTCGGCATGTCCGTCCCGGACGTCTCCGGCAAGGCGATCGCCAACCTGGAGATCGAGTCGCTGCGGCACGTGGCGCCGACCTTCCACGGCGACACCGTCTACGGCGAGACCACGGTGCTCGACAAGTGGCCCTCCAAGTCCAAGGACGACCGGGGCATCGTCTACGTCGAGACCAAGGGCTACAAGCAGGACGGCACGGTCGTCTGCATCTTCCGCCGCAAGGTGATGGTGCCGACCGAGACCTACATCAAGGCGCGGGGCGGCGAGCAGCCGGGCCGCCCGACGCCGCTGTCCTGACCCCTCCGATACCCCCGGGGGCGGGCGCCGTCATCGCCCGAGCCTCCGGACGCGGGGGCGCCGCGAATGTCACGCTTCGCGGCGCCCCCGGCCCCTCAGTTGAACCCTCAGAGACTTACGGAGCCGCACGATGGGACGCCTCGCACAGACCGACGGCCTCACCGAGATCCAGCGGGACATCCTCGCCACCGTGCGGGAGTTCGTCGACAAGGAGATCATCCCGGTAGCCACCGAGCTGGAGCACAAGGACGAGTACCCGACCGCCATCGTCGAGGGCATGAAGCAGCTCGGCCTGTTCGGGCTGACCATCCCCGAGGAGTACGGCGGCCTCGGCGAGTCGCTGCTCACCTACGCCCTGGTGGTCGAGGAGATCGCCCGCGGCTGGATGTCCGTCTCCGGCATCGTCAACACCCACTTCATCGTGGCGCACATGATCAACGCGCACGGCACCCAGGAGCAGAAGGACTACTTCCTGCCCAAGATGGCGGCCGGCGAGATCCGCGGCGCCTTCTCGATGTCCGAGCCGGCCCTCGGCTCCGATGTCGCCGCGATCTCCACCAAGGGCGTCAAGGACGGGGAGTTCTACGTCCTCAACGGCCAGAAGATGTGGCTGACCAACGGCGGCAGCTCCACCCTGGTCGCGGTGCTCTGCAAGACCGACGAGGGCGGCAGCACCCCGTACAAGAACATGACCACCTTCCTGATCGAGAAGACGGCCGGTTTCGGCCCGAACCCGACGGTCCCCGGCCTGACGGTGCCCGGCAAGATCGAGAAGATGGGCTACAAGGGCGTCGACACCACCGAGCTGGTGCTCCAGGACGTCCGGATCCCGGCGGACCGGATCCTCGGCGGGGTCCCCGGCCGCGGCTTCTACCAGATGATGGACGGCGTCGAGGTCGGCCGGGTCAACGTGGCCGCCCGCGGCTGCGGTGTCGCCCGCCGCGCCTTCGAGCTGGGCATCGCCTACGCCCAGCAGCGCACCACCTTCGGCAAGAAGATCGCCGAGCACCAGGCGATCCAGTTCAAGCTGGCCGAGATGGCCACCAAGGTCGAGGCCGCCCACCAGATGATGGTGATGGCCGCCCGCAAGAAGGACAGCGGCCAGCGCAACGACCTCGAGGCGGGCATGGCCAAGTACCTCGCCTCCGAGTACTGCAAGGAGGTCGTCGAGGACGCCTTCCGGATCCACGGCGGCTACGGCTTCTCCAAGGAGTACGAGATCGAGCGGCTCTACCGGGAGGCCCCGATGCTGCTGATCGGTGAGGGTACGGCGGAGATCCAGAAGATGATCGTGGGTCGCCGTCTGCTGGAGGAGTACAAGCTGGCCGAGTAGGCCACATCCGGCCCCTGAGCAGGGCAACTCCGGGCCCCGGCGACGACCGCGCCGGGGCCCGACCGCAGGGTTGGACAGGGCTGAGAGAAGACTCACTGATCTTGACCGACCCCTTGGGAACCGCTCCGGGGCCCGCTACGGTCGTATACATAGCGCGTGCACTCCGGCACGGCAGGAGTCAGTTGAACGAGCAGGCGGGTTGCCCACCCACCACCTGCTCCCGATAGCATCCACCGGGACAGCAGCTGTCCCCTTCTCACCCGATCCCCGCGGTGGCCACCCTCTCGGTCGGCCATGATCCCCCGCGACAAAGGTCTTCGATGCCCATCAGCCCGTCCCCTCACTCCTCCGTCACGGAGCGCGATCCCTTCGCTCCCGAGACGGCCGGTCGGCGACCCCGCGTGACCATCGCGCGCGGAGCCACCCCCTGGTTCGTCCCGACCCTGGCCACCGCCGCGCTGACCACCGCTCTCACCAAGCGGAACGGCAAGTGGGCGCTGGCCGCGGTACCGGCCTGCGCGCTCAGCGCGGGCATGCTGTGGTTCTTCCGCGACCCGGAGCGTGAGATCGGCACCGGCAGAGTGATCTCGCCGGCCGACGGCGTGGTGCAGAGCATCGACGCCTGGCCGGACGGCCGGACTCGGGTCGCGATCTTCATGAGCCCGCTGAACGTGCACGTCAACCGGGCCCCGCTGCCCGGCACGGTGACCTCCGTCGAGCACATCGCCGGCGGCTTCGTGCCCGCCTTCAACAAGGACAGCGACCGCAACGAGCGGGTCGTCTGGCACTTCGACACCGAGATCGGCGACATCGAGATGGTGCAGATCGCGGGCGCCGTGGCGCGCCGCATCGTGCCGTACGTCCCGGCCGGTACCAAGGTCGAGCAGGGCGAGCGGATCGGTCTGATCCGCTTCGGCTCCCGCGTCGACACCTACCTGCCGGCCGGCGTCGAGGTGGGCGTCACGGTCGGCCAGAAGACGACGGCGGGGGTGACACGCCTTGACCGTGACTGATCCCGAAACCCTGGTGGGCATCGACGACTCGGAGGAGACCGAGCTGCGTCGGCGCCGCTGGGCGCGCGACCGCGAGCTGCGCGCGCCCCGTCCGCCGCAGGCCCTGTCCACGGCCGACTTCCTGACCCTGGGCAATGCGGTCTGCGGCTTCCTGGCGATCTACTCCGTCACCACCAACATGCTGATCCCGCACATCACCGGGAGCAGCAGCGGTGGTGGCACCATGCGGCACGGCGCGGCCACCGCGGTGACCCTGCTGCTGCTCGGCGCGATGTGCGACCTGTTCGACGGCCTGGTGGCCCGCAAGCTGCGCGCCTCGGCACTCGGCGCGGAGCTGGACAACCTGGCCGACCTGATCAGCTTCGGCATCGCGCCGGCCTACTTCGTCGCGGTCTGGGGCATCGTCTCGCCCGGCACCAACCAGGGCCTGTCCGCGTTCATCGCGCTCACCGTGCTACTGGCGGTGGTGCTGCGGCTGGCCCGGTTCTCGGCCGTCAAGATGCGCCCCGGGGTCTTCCAGGGCATGCCCTGCCCGATGGGCGCGCTGACGGTGATCGCCATCGTGCTGCTCGACCCGCCGTTCCTGCCCGGTCTGCTGGCGATCTTCGGCGTGGCCTACCTGATGGTCAGCCAGGTCGAGTACCCCAAGCCGCAGGGTCTGCTGGCCACCGCCACGCTCGGCTGGATCGTGGTCTCGATCGGCTGCCTGGCCGCCTGGGCCGCCGGTCTGCCCGGCGGCGACGTGCTGATGCACATCGGCGCCTTCGCCCAGATCGCGCTGGCCGCGATGGCACCGCTGCTGGTGATCCGCCGCAAGGTCGGCCAGAAGGTCGGCGATGTGCGGGCCCGCCGCGCGGAGTCCCGCGGCTGCTGAGCCGCCCGTAGCAAGCCCGAGGGCCCCGGAACGATCCCGTTCCGGGGCCCTCGGTGTTTCACCGCTCTGATGGGCCGTCAGGCCCCGCCACGGGGCTCGCCTCAGGTCCGGCCGCGACGCATGTCGCGGTCCCGCGCTGCGGTGGACGCTTCAGGCTCCGCCGCAGTGCACGCTTCAGGCCGCGCTGCGGTGCACGCTTCAGGCCGCGCTGCGGGGCTCGCCTCAGGCTCCGCCGCGGTGCACGCTGAACGCCGAGCGGCGGGCCGCCCGGGCGACGGCCGGGTCGGGGTGCACCGAGGAGACGGCGGTGAGCACCGAGGCGGCCCGCGGGTGCCCCGACTGCCGGGCCCGGGCGAACAGTCGCACCGGGTCGCCCGCGCTGGCGCCCTCGACATGGCCGACCAGCAGCTCGGTCTCGCCGTGGTCGAGCACCGCCGCGGCGGTGTCCACCCAGAGCCAGGCGGCGTCCTCGGCGCTCAGCACGTCCGAGGGGACCACCCCGCCCTCGTCCAGTTGCTCGGCCAGCCAGAGCAGCGCGTAGGGGCGCAGCACCGGCTCGTCCACAGCGGACCGCACCACCTGTTCAGCGGTACCGCCGGCCACCCGCAGCGCCTCGAAGGCCAGGCCGCGCAGCAGGGCGTCCTCACCGCGGGCGACCTCCAGCAGCTCGGCCACCGCGCGGTCCACCGGCCGGGCCGCCACCCAGGCGCGGTACTCGGCCCGGGCCGGGCCCGGGGTGTAGTTGGCGCAGGCGTCCAGCAGCTCCAGGGCGCTCTGCTCGATGTGCCCGGCCGCGGTCTGGGCGACGGTGCAGATCTCCTCCAGCTTGGCCCGCACCGCCCAGTGCCCCAGCGGGGAGAGCTCGGCGGCGGCGTCCCGGCGGACCACGGCGCCGACGGCGGTCAGCCCGTCCAGCATCCAGTCCAGCACGGCGGCCACGTCGGACACGGACGGCGGGGTGTCGATCTGCGGCTCCCGGCAGGTGCCGCGCACCGCGGAGACGGCCGAGGCGGCGTGCGGGACCGGGGAGAGCGCCGCGAACTCGCCGCCGCCGCGCCGCCGCTCGTCCAGGCCGCGGCGGAGCAGCTCCATCAGCTCGCCGTCGGCGACCGGGCCGTCCACCAGGTGCAGGAAGGAGAGCAGCTGCGGGGCCTGGTCGACGGCCTGACCGGCCAGCAGCGCGAAGACCCCGCGCAGCGCGGCCGGCGGCACCGGGGCGAGCAGCGTCCAGGCGTCGAACAGCGCGGACCAGCCGCGCAGCACCGCCTCGTCGTCGTGCTCCCAGGCGTGCAGCCGCCAGCCGGGGGCGGCGCCGCCGTCCCGGGGCTCGACCAGGCCGACCATCAGGGCCTGCCCCCAGGCCTTGGCGGCGGCGCCGACGGTCATGGCGAGAGCCCGCCCGGCGGCCCGGGCGTCGTCGGGCAGCAGCTCGCCGCGCTTGTCGACGGCTTCGAGCTCGCCGGCCCAGCGGGCGATCCGTACTGCGTCGGCCAGCATCCGGCGGGCCAGCGGCGCCAGCTCGCCGGGGCCGGGGAAACCGTCGGGCACCGGGACCCGGCCGCGCCCGGGGGCGGGCTTGGGGGTGCGTCGGCGGTTGGCGGAGCGGCCCGGCTGGGCGCCATCGGCACGGCGGGCCGTGCCGGGTAGACGGGTCACCGTCGCGCCGGTGCCCGTGGTCGGCGGGAGCGGGGCATCACGGTCGCGCGGATTCCGAGACGTCACGCCGTGCAGTCTTCCCCGTGTACGGGGCGGTTGTCACATCGAGTTCGGCGCGTCTTGTACAGAAGCAGGTTGCGCGGGGCCGTGACTCGGGGCAAGAGCGGCCAAACCGGGCCTCCCGGCGGCCGGTGATCTGTGCACGACAGTAGTGGGTGGCACCGAACGTGGTCAAGGGGTCACCCAACGCGCGCGAGCCGCAGGGGGTCCGGGGCTCAGCGGCGCGGACCCGGGGACGGGGCGCAGAGGACCGGGGTGAGTCAGTGGATCGGGCCCAGCGGATCGGGCCCAGCGGATCGGGCCCCGCGGATCGGGGCTCAGAGGATCGGGGCTCAGAGGATCGGGGTGAGGAAGCGCCGCAGCAGCTCCTCGTAGCGGGCCGGATCGGCGTTCCAGAGCCCGGCGTGGCCGGCCCCCGGGAAGGCGTGCAGGGAGACCAGATCGCTGCGGCGCTCGGCCAGCCGCTCGGCGTCCCGGAACGGCGCCACGCCGTCCTGCGGGCTGGCCAGCAGCAGGGCCGGGGCTGCCAGGTCCGTGCCGTCGGCGATCCGCGCCAGGCCCGCCAGGTCGACGCCGGTGCGCCCCTGTGCGGCCCAGGCGCCCAGCTGCCCGGCCACCGCCCCGGCGCCCGCCCTGGCCGCCACCCCGCGCACCGAGGCGGCCGGCTCCAGCACCGGCGAGTCCAGCACCAGGGCGGCCAGGTGGTCCCGGAGGTCGGAGCGGGCGGCGGTCTGCAGCACCGTGGTCGCGCCGACCGACCAGCCGTACAGCACGATCCGGCCGGCCCCGGCCTCCTTGGCGAACCGGATCGCCGCGTCCACGTCCCGCCACTCGGTCTCGCCGAAGTGCCCGATGCCGTCCGGCGAGGCGGGTGCGCCCTGGTCACCCCGGTAACTGGCCACCAGCGCCGGCAGCCGCAGCCGCCGCAGCACCGGCAGCACCGGGAGGGCCTGGCGGCGGTCGGCCAGCGCGCCGTGCACCAGGATCACCCAGGTGCCGCGCACCGCCGGCACGTACCAGGCGGGCAGCCCGCCCAGTTCGCCGTCGATCACCACGTCCATGTAGTCCAGGCCGCAGGCCGAACCCGGGTCGCCGCGCAGCACCCGGTTGCTCAGCTCCACCTCGGCGCCGTCGGCCGGCGGGCTGCCGGCGGACCGCTCGATGCGGCGGGTGACCGTCTGCGGGTCGGTGGCCAGGACGTCGCCGACCACGGCGTGGCCGCCGGGCCAGTCCAGGGCGTAGATGCCGCGCCGGCCGCTGCCCACCGTCCGGGTCAGGGTCACCTCGCGGGCCGTCATCCGGTGCACCCGCAGCACCGGCTCGGCCGCGACCGGCCCGTGCTCTGCCGTCTCCGGGCGCAGTGCCAGGTCGGAGACCCGGCGGCCGACCAGCAGCACGGCCGCGCCCGCTCCGGCGACAACGGCGGCGGCCGCGGCGGCGACGGTTCCCCAACGCATGGCTCTCCCCGGGTGGTGACGACGGCTGCGGACGTCACCAGTTCACCCCGGAGCATCCGAACCCGCCACCGCAGCACGGCCGCCCGCACGGACCCCGGCAGGACGCAGTCCCGCACCGCCGACCGCAATCTCCCCACCCCGGCCCGAACAGCCGCCCCGGCACCCTCCGCCCGGCGGTAGCAGTGCCGCCTACACGGACCCCGGCAGGACGCAGTCCCGCACCGCCGACCGCGATCTCCCCACCCCGGCCCGAACGGCCACCCCGGCACCCTCCGCCCGGCGCCAGCCGTAACGGGTGCCGGCCGTCGGCCCGTTGATCGCGGCGGTCGGCGCCGGCTTCGCCGTCGGGCCGGCCAGAGCCGCCGATCAAGCGTGACCGGGTGGCTCGGGCGCGGGCTGCACCGGGCGGGTGTCCCGGAGGGCTGGTTGACGCCCGGAGAGCGGGCGTGATGGGATCGCTGGGCCATACGGAGGCATAGGAGAGGAAGCCCGGTGCGAGTCCGGCGCGGTCCCGCCACTGTCACCGGGGTGCGGCAGGTCGGCCGCCCCGGGAGCCAGGAACTCTCGCCTCCGTTACGTCGATCCGGGGCGCGGACCCTGAGTGAGGACACGCTTCGATGCAGCGCGCCGTCGCTGGCTATGCCTGCGGCGCGGTGGCCGGCTATGCCGCCGACGCCGTGTTCGCCGACCCCCGGCGCGGCCACCCGGTGGCCGCCTTCGGCCGGGCCGCGACCGCCCTGGAACGCGCGCTCTGGCGCGACCACCGCGGCGCCGGCGCCCTGCACACCGCGCTCGCGGTGGGCGCGGTGGCCGCCGGGGCGGCGCTCCTGGAGCGCGGTGCCGGGCCCGCCCGCCGGGCCGCCAATGCCGCGCTGGCGACCTGGACGGTGCTCGGCGGCACCTCGCTGACCCGGGAGGCTCGCACCATCGGCGGCCATCTGACGGCCGGTGACCTGACGGCGGCCAGGGAGCGGCTGCCGCATCTGTGCGGGCGGGACCCTAGCGGACTGGACGAGCAGCAGATCGCCCGCGCGGTGGTGGAGTCGGTGGCCGAGAACACCGCGGACGCCGTGGTCAACGCCCTGGTCTGGGGCGCGCTGGCGGGCTCCCCCGGGCTGCTGGCGTTCCGGGCGGTGAACACCCTGGACGCGATGGTGGGCCACAAGTCGCCGCGCTACCGCCGGTTCGGCTGGGCGGCGGCCCGGCTGGACGATGTCGCGGGCTGGCCGGGCGCCCGCCTGACCGCGCTGCTCGCGGTGGCCGCCGCCGAGGACCGCGGGCGGGCCTGGCGGATCTGGCGGCGGGACGGTTCGGCGCACCCGAGCCCCAACGCGGGTCAGGCCGAGTCGGCGTTCGCGGGGGCGCTCGGTGTGCGGCTCGGCGGCACCCTGCAGTACGGAACCCGCGTCGAGCACCGCCCGGTGCTGGGCGCCGAGCAGCGCCCGGTGGCGGTCGGCGACATCGAGCGGGCCTGTCAATTGTCGCGCCGCATCGGGTTGTTGGCGCTAGGGGCCACGGTGGTGGCCCGCGCGCTGTGGAAGGGACGTCGATGAGCAACGCGATCCTGATCGCCGGCACCACCTCGGATGCCGGCAAGAGCGTGGTGACCGCCGGGATCTGCCGCTGGCTGGTCCGGCAGGGCGTCAAGGTGGCGCCGTTCAAGGCGCAGAACATGTCGCTCAACTCGATGGTCACGGCGGACGGCGCCGAGATCGGCCGGGCTCAGGTGATGCAGGCGCAGGCCGCCCGGGTCGAGCCGGAGGCGGCGATGAACCCGGTGCTGCTCAAGCCGGGCGGCGACGGGCGCAGCCAGGTGGTACTGCTGGGGCGCCCGGTCGCGGAGGTCGGCGCACTCGACTACCGGGAGCGCAAGCCGTATCTGCTGGAGCGTTCGCTGGAGTGCCTGGCCGATCTGCGCCGCCGGTTCGACGTGGTGGTGTGCGAGGGCGCGGGCTCGCCGGCCGAGATCAACCTGCGGGACCGGGACATCGCCAACATGGGCCTGGCCCGGGCCGCCGAGCTGCCGGTGCTGGTGGTCGGCGACATCGACCGCGGCGGGGTCTTCGCCGCGATGTACGGGACGCTGGCGCTGCTCAGCCCCGAGGACCAGCGGCTGGTGGCGGGCTGGCTGGTGAACAAGTTCCGCGGCGACGCCCGGCTGCTGAAGCCCGGCCTGGACATGCTGCACGAGCTGACCGGCCGTCCGGTGCTCGGCACCCTGCCGATGCTGGCCGACCTGTGGCTGGACGCGGAGGACTCGCTGGACCTGACCACGGCCGTGGAGCGCGGCGCGACGGCCGGTCCGCACGGCCGGGACGTGCTGCGGGTGGCGGTGCTGCGGCTGCCCCGGTTGTCCAACTTCACCGACGTGGACGCGCTGGCCCAGGAGCCCGGGGTGCTGGTGCGCTGGGCGACGCGGCCCGAGGAGTTGGCGGACGCCGATCTGGTGGTGCTGCCGGGCACCCGGGCAACGGTGGCGGACCTCGCCTGGCTGCGCGAGCGGGGCCTCGAACAGCCGCTGCGGGAGCGGGCGTTGGCGGGCCGGCCGGTGCTCGGGGTGTGCGGCGGGTACCAGATGCTGTCGCAGCGGATCACCGACTCGGTGGAGTCGGGCGCCGGGGTGGTCGACGGGCTCGGACTGCTGCCGGTGCGGGTGGAGTTCCAGGCCGAGAAGACGCTCGGGCGGCCGGTCGGCGAGGCGTACGGCGAGCGGGTCGAGGGCTATGAGATCCACCACGGGGTGGCTCGGGTCGAGGGCGGAGAACCCTTCCTGGACGGCTGCCGGGTGGGTGCCGTGTGGGGCACCACCTGGCACGGGGCGCTGGAGAACGACGGGTTCCGCCGGGCCTTCCTGCGCGAGGTCGCGGCGCTGGCCGGGCGGGACTTCACGCCGGCGCCGGGCATCTCGTTCGCGGCGGCCCGGGAGGCCCGGCTGGACCGGCTGGGGGATCTGATCGAGGAGCATGCCGACACCGACGCGCTGTGGCGGCTGATCGAGGGCGGGGTGGACGGCGCCCTGCCGTTCGTCCCGCCGGGGGCTCCGACGGCGCGTGCTGTGGAAGGTGACTTGCTGTGAGTGACGTCCGATATCCGTTCACCGCGATCGTCGGCATGGCCGATCTGCGGCTGGCGCTGCTGCTGAACGCGGTCTCGCCGGCGGTCGGCGGGGTGCTGGTGCGGGGTGAGAAGGGCACCGCGAAGTCGACGATGGTGCGGGCGCTGGCCGGACTGCTGCCGTCGATCGCGGTGGCCGACGGGTGCCGGTTCGCCTGCGACCCGGCGGCACCCGACCCGCAGTGTCCGGACGCGCCGCACTCCGCCGGCTCCCATGACCGGCCGGCCCGGCTGGTGGAGCTGCCGGTCGGCGTCACCGAGGACCGGATCGTCGGCTCGCTGGACCTCGAACAGGCGCTCGCCCAGGGCGTGAAGGCGTATGAGCCGGGGCTGCTGGCCCAGGCGCACCGCGGTGTGCTCTACATCGACGAGGTCAACCTGCTGCAGGACCACGTGGTCGACCTGCTGCTGGACGCGGCGGCGATGGGGCGCTCCTACGTGGAGCGCGAGGGCGTCTCGGTGCGGCACGCGGCGCGGTTCCTGCTGGTGGGGACGATGAACCCGGAGGAGGGCGAGCTGCGGCCGCAGCTGCTCGACCGGTTCGGGCTCACGGTGGAGATCGCGGCCACCCGGGATCCGCAGGAGCGGGCCGAGGTGGTGCGGCGGCGGCTGGCGTACGACGCGGACCCGGAGGGCTTCGCGGCCGACTACCGGGACGCCGAGCAGGAGTTCGCTCAACGAATCGGCACGGCACGGGAGTTGCTGCCGTCCGTGGTGCTGGGCGATGCGGCGCTGCGTCAGATCACCGCGGTCTGCGCCGCCTTCGAGGTGGACGGGCTGCGCGCGGACATCGTGATGGCCCGCGCCGCCGTCGCCCTGGCCGCCTGGGCGGGCCGCACGGCGGTGGCGGAGGAGGACGTCCGCAAGGCCGCGCAGCTGGCCCTGCCGCACCGGCGCCGCCGCAACCCGTTCGACGCGCCCGGGCTGGACGAGGAGCAGCTGGACCGGACGCTGAGCGAGCACAGCGAGCCCGACACCGAGCCCGACACCGACCCGGACAACGAGCCCGACGACGACCCGGACGGCGAAGGGCCTGGCGACGGCGGCCCGGGCGGCGGCCCCGGCGGGGCTCCGGAGCCGTCCGACGGCGGGGCGCCCGACGCCGCGTCGACCGAGGAGCTCCAGGAGGCCGCCCCCAAGCTGCCCGCGCCCGGCGGCGCCCCGGCCCGCGAGTCCACGCCCGTGGCGGCCGGTGAGCCGTACCGCACCCGCCTGTTCAAGGTCCCCGGCACCGGCCACGGCACCCAGGGCCGCCGCTCCCCCGCCGAGACCGACGGCGGCCACACCATCCGGGACCGCCGCCCGCAGGGCGCCCTCACCCGGCTGCACCTCTCGGCCACCCTGCGCGCCGCCGCCCCGCACCAGCGGGCCCGCGGCCGCTCCGGCCGGGCGCTGGTGCTGCGCTCGGACGACTTCCGCGAGCAGGTGCGCCGCGGCCGTGAGTCCAACCTGGTGCTCTTCGTGGTGGACGCCTCCGGCTCGATGGCCGCCCGGCAGCGGATGACCGCCGTCAAGGGCGCCGTGCTGTCGCTGCTGATGGACGCCTACCAGCGCCGCGACAAGATCGGCATGATCACCTTCCGGGGCAGCGGCGCCGAGTTGGCGCTGCCGCCCACCTCCTCGGTGGAGGTCGGTGCCGCCCGCCTGGAGCGGCTGCCCACCGGTGGCCGCACCCCGCTGGCCGCCGGTCTGCTGCGCGCCCACGAGGTGCTGCGGCTGGAGCGCCTTCGCGACCCGCTGCGCCGCCCGCTGCTGGTGGTGGTCACCGACGGCCGGGCCACCGGCGGCCGCACCGCGCTCGCCGAGGCCGGCCGGGCCGCCGCTCTGCTGGCCGCCCAGGGCACCGCCGCCGTGGTGCTGGACTGCGAGTCCGGCCCGGTCCGGCTCGGCCTGGCCCGCACCCTGGCCACCCAGCTGAACGCCAACGCCGTCTCCCTGGACGAGCTGCGTGCCGAGGGCGTGGCCGCCCTGGTGCACGCCCACCGCCCCTCCACCTCTCGAAAGGCAGCGTGATCCCCGTGCCGCAGGGCCAGCCCGAGGTCGTCCCCAACGACGGTCTGACCACCCGTCAGCGCCGCAACCAGCCGATCACCGCCGTGCACACCGGGCCGGGCAAGGGCAAGTCGACCGCCGCCTTCGGCATGGCGCTGCGGGCCTGGAACCAGGGCTGGCCGATCGGGGTGTTCCAGTTCGTCAAGTCCGCCAAGTGGAAGGTGGGCGAGGAGAACGCGCTGAAGGTGCTGGGCGCCTCCGGTGAGGGCGGCAGCGTCGCCTGGCACAAGATGGGCGAGGGCTGGTCGTGGGTGCAGCGCGACCTGGAGTCCAGCGAGGAGGCCGCCAAGGAGGGCTGGGAGCAGGTCAAGCGCGACCTGGCCGCCGAGAGCTACCGGCTGTACGTGCTGGACGAGTTCACCTACCCGATGAAGTGGGGCTGGGTGGACGTGGCCGAGGTGGTCGAGGTGCTGCGCAACCGCCCCGGCAACCAGCATGTCGTGATCACCGGCCGGTACGCGCCCGAGGCGCTGCTCGAACTGGCCGATCTGGTCACCGAGATGACCAAGGTGAAGCACCCGATGGACGCCGGCCGCAAGGGCCAGCGCGGGATCGAGTGGTAACTCCCCGACCGCCCTACCGGTAAGGCTCTGACGCACGTGCACCTCCCCCGGCTCGTCATCGCCGCCCCCTCCTCGGGGGCCGGCAAGACCACCGTCGCCACCGGCCTGATGGCCGCGCTCACCGCGCGCGGCCTGGCCGTCTCCCCGCACAAGGTGGGCCCGGACTACATCGATCCGGGCTACCACGCGCTGGCCACCGGCCGCCGCGGGCGCAATCTGGACGCCTTCCTGTGCGGCCCGGAGCGGATCGAGCCGCTGCTGCGCCACGGTGCGGCCGGGGCGGACATCGCGGTGATCGAGGGCGTGATGGGGATGTTCGACGGCGCCTCCGGGCGCGGCGAGTTGGCCTCCACCGCGCAGGTCGCCAAGCTGCTGCGGGCACCGGTGGTGCTGGTGGTGGACGGCTCCTCGCAGTCCCGCTCGGTGGCGGCCCTGGTGCACGGCTTCGCCACCTGGGACCCGCAGGTGCGCCTGGCGGGGGTGATCCTCAACCGGGTCGCCTCCGACCGGCATGAGCAACTGCTGCGCGAGGCACTGGAGGAGGGCGCCGGGGTGCCGGTGCTGGGCGCGGTGCGGCGCACCGCCGCCGTGGCCACCCCGAGTCGGCACCTGGGCCTGGTCCCGGTGGTGGAGCGCTCGGCGGCGGCCCTGCAGGCGGTCGCCGACATGGCCGAACTCATCGCCGCCTCGGTGGACTTGGAAGCGGTGCTGGCGCTGGCCCGGTCCGCCCCGCCGCTCACCGCCGCCCCCTGGGACCCGACCGCCGAGGTGGCCCGGGTCACCACCGCCGCGCCCCGGATCGCGCTGGCCGCCGGTGCCGCCTTCTCGTTCAGCTACGCCGAGAACGCCGAACTGCTGGCCGCCGCCGGCGCCGAGGTCGTCCCGTTCGACCCGCTGCACGACAAGCGGCTTCCCGACGGTGCGTCAGGCCTGGTGATCGGTGGCGGTTTTCCCGAGGTCTACGGCGAACAGCTCAGCACCAACAGCGAGTTGCGGACGGCGATCGCCGAACTCGCTGCCACTGGTGCGCCGATCGCCGCCGAGTGCGCCGGACTCCTCTACCTGGGGCGGGAGTTGGACGGCCATCCGATGTGCGGCATCCTGGACGCCACGGCCCGGATGACCGAGCGGCTCACCCTGGGCTACCGCGAGGCGGTCGCCCTGCACGACAGCCCGCTGGCCCCCGCCGGCACCCGGGTGCGCGGCCACGAGTTCCACCGCACCGCCTGCACCCCGGGCGCCTCCCCCGCCACCCCCGCGTGGGCCTGGCGCTCCCCCGTCAACACCACCGTCACCGAGGGCTTCACCACCGCGAACGTGCACGCCTCCTACCTGCACCTGCACTGGGCCGGCGCCCCGCAGCTGGCGGAGCGGTTCGTGCGCGCGGCCGGCCGGATCCCGCTTTACCTGGACGATCAAGGACGGTAAGAAGTACCCCGCTCCGGCCTCAGTCCGGAGCTGAAACTGTCCTAGGGGGACATCATCGACACACCCAGACGACTCGTCGGCACGGCGGTGGCCGCCGTGCTCGCATTCACCGGTCTGACGGTCTCGGCCGGCGCGGCCCACGCGAACGCGACCAGCTGCGTGACCGACACCACCGGCAGGCCGACGATCTCGCCGATCAACGCGCTCGGCCCGGGCCAGAGCGCCACCAGCCCGAACACCATCGCCACCTACCAGGGGCCGGTGGCGAAGAACCCGGTCACCAAGCTGGTCATGCAGACCGACGGCAACCTGGTCCTCTACCTGCTCACCCAGACCGGCGGTCAGGGCCCGGCCGTGTGGAGCAGCGGCACCTGGGGCCACCCCGGCGCGCACGCCGTCTCCCAGTCCGACGGCAACTTCGTCGTCTACGACAGCAGCGGGCACGCGCTCTGGAGCTCGGGTACCTGGGGCAGCCACGGCACCGCCGGCCTGCAGAGCACCGGCACCCTGCAGGCCGGCGATCCCACCACCCCCAATGTGTGGTTCTCCGACAACGTCGAGCAGGTTTCCCAGTGGTGCCCGTCGGTCAACCCGCTGTCGGGGACCGAGGGGACCGACCTCAGCTGGCTGGGCGAGGGCGACTTCCTGCAGTCGGCCAACGCCTGGTTGGTGCTGCAGTCCGACGGCAACCTGGTGATCTACCGCAAGCGGGACAACGCCCAGCTCTGGAGCAGCGGCACCAGCGGCAGTTACTACCCCCACCTGCAGGTGCAGGCCGACGGCAACCTCGTCCTCGCCGGTCCGGGCGGGAACCCCTACTGGGCCGCCGGCACCTACTACCACGCCGGTGACCGCGCCGTCTTCCAGAGCGACGGCAACTTCGTCGTCTACGACAAGAACGGCACCGCACTGTGGTCCACCAACACCTGGCTGACCGCTAACCAGTGACCGACGCTCAGGGCCCTGTCCGCCGCACGGCGGGGCCCTGACGCCTGCTCAGCGGCCGGTGATGGAGCCGCCGTCCAGGTGGAAGACCTGGGCGGTCAGGTGACCGGCGGCCGGGGAGGCGAGGAAGAGCGTGGTGGCGACCACGTCCTCGGGGTGGCCGGCGCGCTTGTTGAGGGACTGGGCCACGTTGTAGGCCAGGCGCTGGGCGGGGATGCCGTCGGGGCCGAAGAAGTCGGTGTCGCTGATGTAGCCGGGAGCGATGACGTTGGCCGTGATGCCCTCGGGGCCGACCTCCTGGGCCAGCGAGAGGTTCCAGTTCTCGATGGCGGCCTTGGCGGCGCCGTAGGAGCCGCTGCCGCCGCGGTGGGCGGCGATCGAGCTGAAGTTGATCACCCGGGCGCCGGGGTTCAGCCGGTCGCGCAGGGCCTCGGTGACCAGCACCGCGGTGAAGAGGTTGGCGTCCAGGTTGGCCTGCCAGCGCGCGGCGAGCCCGGCCAGGCCGGCCTGCGGGGTGAGCGGCGGGCCGGTACGGTCGCGGTTGCCGCCGGCATTGTTGACCAGGACGTCGACCCGCTCGGGCAGGTCCGCCAGCGCCGCCTCGACCTGCGCCGGGTCGGCGGCGTCGAAGGCGACGGCCCGCGCGTTCGCACCCAGCTCGGCGGCGGCCTGGTCGAGCACGTCCTTGCGCCGACCGGTGATCACCACCTGGTCGCCCTGCGCGGCGAAGGCCGCCGCGATGGCCTTGCCGAGCCCCGTGCCGCCACCCGTGACGATGATCTGACGCATGCTGCGCCACTCCCCTCGTTTAGACCTAAACGTCACTGGCACACTAGCACTGTGAGCGCACACGAAGAAGATCTTGCCGAGCGGATTGCCGGCGCCTGGCAGCGGGAGCGGCCCGGGCTGCCGGTGGGGTCGATCCGGATCCTGACCCGGATCCGTCAGGCCGCCAAGCTGCTGACCGACGACCGGCGCCGCACCCTGGCCCTGGTCGCCATGGACGCCGCCACCCTGGACCTGCTGAGCACACTGCGCCGGGCGGGTGCGCCGTACTGCCTGCCCACCCGCGAGCTGGCGGCCCGCTCGCTGATCTCCGCGGGGGCGGTGACCCAGCGGGTGGACCGCGCCGAGGCCGCCGGGCTGGTCGAGCGCCTGCCGCCCGAGCCGGCCGGCCGGGCGGTGCCGGTGCGGCTCACCGAGGCCGGGCGCCTCGCCGTGGACGCCGCGGTCGGCGACCTGCTGCACCATGAGCAGCAGCTGGTGGACCAGGCGCTGAACGCCGACGAGCAGGCGGACCTCGCTCGCCTGCTCGCCAAGTTCCTTGTCGGCATTCAGAACTGATGGATCATCAGTTCCAGATGCCGGTGATGTCGGAGGCGGTGGCCGCGTTGCCCGCGTGGCTGGTCAGGCCGGCCAGATCCTCCAGGGTGCGCAATACGCCGTAGTGGTTGTAGGTGGCGGTGGCACTGCTGCCCGGGATCACGTGCTGGCCGTAGACCAGGGTCGGGATGTGGTTGGCGGAGGTGGTGCTGTCGTCCTCGTCGAACGTGACCACCAGCAGGCTGTTGTGGGTCTGCGCCCAACTGGCGTATGCGCCGAGGTGGTTCTTGACCCAGGAGTCGCTCGTCTTGATCGAGCAGTCGTGCATGTCATCGCAGAGGTTCGGGATGACGAACGACTCCTTGGGCAGCTTCGTGTAGTCGGTCGGGAACTGCGCGAAGGTGTCGGCGGTGTTCAGCGGGACGTTGGCGAAGCCGAACCACGGATTGTGCTTCTGGGCGTACTCGCCACTGCTGCAGGCCGTCGAACCCTGGCTGGGCAGCGACTCGTTGTAGCTGAGCCAGCTCTTTCCGGCGGCCAGCAGCTCGGAGCCCAGGCTGGGCGCGGTCAGCGACTGGACGCCGATGCAGCTGTCGTCGGTGCGGCCCTGGGTGCTGCCGGAGAACAGCGCGTAGTAGTTGGGCTCACTCGGGTGCGTGATGGCGTACGAGTTGGTGAGATTGGCGCCGCCGGCCTTGAGGGTGCCGTTCAGGTACGGGGCGCTGGAGCTGCCGATGATCTGCGAGTAGCCGTGGTTCTCCAGGACCACCACGATCACGTGGTCGGGGGTGGGCAGCCCGGCGGTGGTCGGGTGGCCGGCGGGGGTGGCCTGGGCGCAGCCGGCGCCCGCGGTCAGAGCGGTCAGGGCGGCGGCGGCCAGCGCGGTCAGGGCGCGGCGGGGCAGCGTGGTCATGGCTGATCCTCCGAACGAGGGGACGTGTCAGGGAGAACGTGCCGAACTGTGCGGAGCCTATGAGGTCCATGGTGGCATGGACAGCACAGGCCACATGAAGAAGCGAGGAACGGCACACCACCATCGATTGACTCGTATTCACGCACCGTGATGGGATTTCCCGGCCTGGAGGAAGGAATAACGCGGGTGAGCAGCGAAAACGCGGTTGGCGTGGTGGTAGGGGTCGGCGCGAGCGCCGGGGTGGCGGCTTCGGAGGTGCTCACCCTGATCACCGAGGTACTGGCCGAGGCGGCGCTGCCGGCGGACGCGGTACGGCTGCTCGCCACCGTGGAGGCCCGCGCCACCGAACCCGGACTGCTCGGCACCGCACGGCAGTTGGGGGTGCCGCTGGTCGGGCATCCGGCCGCCGAGCTGGCCGCGGTGGCGGTGCCCAACCCGTCCCCGGCAGTGCTGGCGGCCAGCGGCACCCCGAGCGTGGCAGAGGCCGCGGCGCTGCTCGGCGGCGGCGAACTGCTGGTCGCCAAGCGGAAGTCGGCCCGGTCGACGGTGGCGGTGGCCACGCTGCACGCATCCGAGCACGATCTGCGCCACCACGGGGACGCCGAGGTCCGCCGACCCGGGCTGGTGGATCTGGCCGTCAATGTGCGCGCCGGCACCCCGCCGCAGTGGCTGCGCTCCGCGCTGGCCGACACCATGGGCGAGCTCGCCGCCTACCCGGAGCAGAGCACGGCCCTGGCGGCGGTGGCGGCCCGGCACCGCCGCCCCGAGTCGGAGGTGCTGCTCACCTCCGGTGCGGCGGAGGCCTTCGTGCTGCTGGCCCGCACCGTCCGACCCCGGCACGCCGTGGTGGTGCACCCGCAGTTCACCGAGCCGGAGGCGGCGCTGCGGGACGCCGGGGTCGACGTGCACCGGGTGCTGCTGCGGCCCGAGGACGGCTTCCGGCTCGCCGCCGGCGCGGTGCCGGAGGGCGCCGACCTGGTGGTGATCGGCAACCCGACCAACCCCACCTCGGTGCTCCACCCGGCCGCCGCCTTGGTCGAACTCGCCCGTGCCGGACGGACGTTGGTGGTGGACGAGGCGTTCATGGACACCGTACCCGGGGAGACCGAGTCGCTCGCCGAGCTGCGCCGACTCCCGGGCCGGGTCGTGGTGCTGCGCAGCCTCACCAAGACCTGGGGGCTGGCCGGCCTGCGGATCGGCTACGTCCTCGGCCCGGCCGGGCTGATCGCCGAGCTGGCGGCCGCCCAGCCGCTCTGGCCGGTCTCCTCCCCCGCCCTGCGAGCCGCCGAACTGTGCAGCGGCGAGCGGGCGTTGGCCGAGGCCGAGGCGGCCGCCGCCGAGCTGGCCGAGCATCGGGCCTATCTGCTGGCGCAGTTGGGCCGGTTCCCGCAGATCCGGGCGCACGGCACCCCGGCCGCGTCCTTCCTGCTGATCGAACTGCCGGGCGCCGCCGACGTCCGGGAACGGCTGCGCACGGCCGGCTACGCGGTGCGGCGCGGCGACACCTTCCCCGGCCTCGGCCCCGGCTGGCTGCGCCTGGCGGTGCGCGACCGGGCCACCACCGACGGGTTCGTCGCGGCGCTCGGCCGGGTGCTGGGCGCGGCGGTCAACTGACCAGGCGCACCTGGTCGCCGACCCGGATCCGACCGGCGGCCGGCACCTGGGCGTAGACGCCCGCACACGGGAACTCGGCCATGCCCGGCAGCGGGACCAGCCGGTTGTGGCGGGCCGGGATGCGCAGTGCGTCCGGGTAGGGGTCGAGATGGCCGTGCCGCAGCGTCGGGACGGCGCAGCGCGGGGTGGCGGCGATGATCTCCAGCTCAAGCTGACCTATCGTCAACTTCTTTCCGAGCCAGTCGTTTTCGACGAACCCGGGGTCACCGGGTGTCTCGATCACCAGGTTGGGGCGGTAGCGGGGGGCGGCGGTGCCGACCCGCTCCAGAGTGGCGGTGCTGACCAGATGGAGCGGGGCGAAGTCGAAGAAGGTGCCGGCCCGCAGTCGGCTGACGTCATGGGCGACCTCGGCCAGCGGTCCGGCGGACAGCACCTCCTCGGGGCGGGCCCGGTCGATGGTGGCGTCCTGCGGCGGTGTGCCGGTGAGCAGCACCTCGCGGCCGAGCAGCGCGGAGAGCTCGGTGGCGACGCTGCCGACCACCGCCGAACGCAGCGCCCGCGCCGCCTGCCCGGTGAGCAACTCGCGCCAGAGCCTGGGCTGCTTGGCGCTGACCACCTTGCCGGTGGCCACATCGACCAGCGCGAACCGCCGGTCCCCCGCCACCCCGCGCTCGGTCACCTCCGCCGTCCGCAACCGCTCCCCCGGCATCGACTTCACCGGATACCGCCACAGTTCCCGTACCACCCCGACGATCATCCGGGCAGCCTACGCCGACCAGGGTCCCCGGGCACCCGGGTACCCGCGGGGGGCGAGCGCCCGTCAGCCCGCCGCTGCCAGCAGGGAGTCGGCCAGCTGGGTGCGCTGGTAGAGGACGGAGCGGCCCAGGCGCTGGGAGGCGACGATGCCGGCGGCACGCAAGGCGGTGAGGTGCTGGGAGACGCCGCCGGCGGACATGCCGGTGCGGTGCGAGAGTTCGGTGGTCGAGGCGGGGGCGGCGAGTTCGGCCAGCAGCAGCGCGCGGGAGCGGCCCAGCACGGCGGCGACCGCCTCCGGCACCTGCGCGGGCCCCTGCTCCCAGAGCAGGGCGACGCCGCGGCTCGGGTAGCAGAGCTGCACCACCTCGCTCGGCCGGTTGACCATCATCGTGGTGGTGGGCCCGACGAACGCCGACGGCACCAGCAGCAGCCCGCGCCCGGCCAGGCTGCCGGAGGTGCCGCAGCAGGACACCGGCAGCGTCAGCTTCTCCCCGCACCACTCCACGCTGGAGTGCAGCCCGCGCAGCACCCCCGCCGACCCCTCGGCCGCGAACCGGCGCGACTGGTGCAGCACATCGCCCTCCAGCACGGTGCGCAGCCGCGTCCAGTGCGGGGCCAGCGCGGCCTGCCAGTAGCCGCGCACCTCGTCGAGCAGCTGCGGCAGTACGGCCGCCGGGGCCTGGTGGAAGGCGCGCACCCGGGGCGTCCAGACGGCGAGCCGCGCCAGGTCGGCGCGGACCCGCTCGGGGCTCGTCCACGCCACCACCGCCAGCTCGGCCTCCAGCGCCTGCTCGGGCTGGGCGCTCGGGGTGGCGGTGCCGGGCGGCGGGTTGAGGAAGTCGGGCAGGTAGCCGTGCACCGGGATCAGGTCGGCCAGCAGGCCGGTGCCCAGCCCGGCGGCGGCCAGCTCGGTCCTGGCCTGCGCGGCCCAGCGGCGGTGCAGCGGGCTGACGGTGCGCCGGGTCAGCAGCCGATGGCTGGTCACCACCTCCCAGAGCGGCGAGAAGGCCAGCCGGGTGTGGGCCAGATCACGGGCCGAGAAGGCGAGTTCCAGCACGTGTCCCCCGTGGATTCGGCTGTGGCTGAATGAATGGTGCAACGGTAGCGCCAGGCCGACGATTCCCGCATGACCTCAACTCTCACTCCCTGCCCCGCCCGCCCCACCAGCACCGTTTCGACGACCAGCACCGTCTCAACGACCAGCACCGTTTCGACGACCAGCGCCGTCTCAACACCCAGCACAGCCTCGACGACCAGCGCCGTCTCAACACCCAGCGCCCCCGCCGTCCACGCGCTCCGCGCCCGGTTCGCCGGCTTCGGCGCCCCGTTCTGGGTGGTGATCAGCGGCACCGCGGTCAACCGGATCGGCAACATGGTGCTGCCGTTCCTGGTCTTCTATCTGGGGTCCCGACATATCGCCACCGACCGGATCCCGTTCGTCCTGGGCGCGTTGGGCGCCGGCGGACTCTGCGGTCCGGTGCTCGGCGGTCTGCTGACCGACCGGTTCGGCAGCCGGGTCGCGATGGTGTCCGGCATGCTGGCCACCGCCGCCAGCCAGGGCTTGCTGTTCGTGGCGCCCAACCTGGCCACCCTGGTGCTGGCGACCCTGGCGCTGGGCGCGGGCGGCACCCTGCACATGCCGGGGGCCGGCGCGGTGGTGGCTAGCGCGGCGCAGGGTGAGCGGCGCCGGGTGGCGTTCGGGCTGTTCCACTGGTCGATCAACGTCGGCACCGCGGTGGCCGGGGCGATCGGCGGCTTCCTGGCCGAACACGGCTACGGCCTGCTGTTCGCGCTGGACGCCGCGACCTGCCTGGCGTACGCGCTGCTGGTCGCCACCCGGCTGCCGCGCGGCACCAAGCGGTCGGGGCAGCAGGCCCGCGGCGGTTACGGCGTGGTGCTGCGGGACCGGCTGCTGCTGGCCCTGCTCGCGCCGGTGGTGATGGGCGAGGCGATCTACGGGCTCACCGAGTTCAGCCTGCCGCTGGCGATCCGCGACCACGGCCTGCCGCCCACCGTCTTCGGCCTGGCCGCGGTGGTGAACGCGGCTCTGGTGGTGGCCCTGCAGCCGATCGCCTCGGTCTGGCTGACCCGGTTCGATCGCGGCCGGCTGTGGGCGGTGGCCTGCACCTTGATCGCGCTCGGGGTGGCGCTGACCGGAGTGGCGAGCAACGCCTGGGAGTTCGCACTGACCGTGGTGGTGTGGAGCCTGGGCGAGGTCGCCGGCAGCGGCCTCTACGCCTCGATGGTGGCCGACCTGGCTCCCGAGGACGCGGTGGGCCGCTACCAGGGCGCGGCGGGCTGGGGGCGCGGCCTGGCCCGCTTCGGGTCGCTGCTGCTCGGCTCGGCCGCCTACGCGGTGCTGGGTGCGGCCGTGCTGTGGTGGACGGCGCTGGCGGTGGGGCTGGCGGGCGCGGGGCTGGCGCTGCTGGTGGGCGCCAAGGTCCGGGCCCGCACCAGCTGACCGGCGGCAACGCAACGGCCGCCCGTCCCCAAGGGACGGGCGGCCGGAGCTCGTTCAGCGCGGCGGGATCAGACCTGGCCGGCCTTCTCCAGCGCCGAGCAGCAGGTGTTGACCAGCAGGCGGGTCACCACGTACGGGTCGATGTTGGCGTTCGGGCGACGGTCCTCGATGTAGCCCTTCTTCTCCACCTCGACCTGCCACGGGATGCGGACCGAGGCACCGCGGTCCGAGACGCCGTAGGAGTAGACGTTCCACGGGGCGGTCTCGTGCTTGCCGGTCAGGCGGGACTGGATGTCGTCACCGTACTGGTTGACGTGCTCCATGACCTTCTCCTGCGACTCGCCGAGCGACTCGCAGGCGGTGATGATCGCGTCGTAGCCCTCGCGCATCGCCTTGGTGGAGAAGTTGGTGTGGGCACCCGCGCCGTTCCAGTCGCCACGGGCCGGCTTGGCGTCCAGGGTGGCGTCGATGCCGAACTCCTCGGCGGTGCGGTAGAGCAGGTAGCGGGCGACCCACATGTCGTCGGACACCTGCAGCGGGCTGACCGGGCCGATCTGGAACTCCCACTGGCCGGGCATGACCTCGGCGTTGATGCCGCAGATGGCCAGGCCGGCGTCGAGGCAGCGGTCCAGGTGCAGCTCGACGATCTCGCGGCCGAAGACCTCCTCGGCACCGACGCCGCAGTAGTAGCCGCCCTGCGGGGCCGGGAAGCCGCCCTCCGGGAAGCCGAGCGGGCGGGAGCCCTTGAAGAAGGTGTACTCCTGCTCGATGCCGAAGATCGGCTCCTGGGCGGCGAACTGCTCGGCGATCGGACGCAGCAGGGCGCGGTTGTTCGACGGGTGGGGGGTGCCGTCGATCTCCATGACCTCGCACAGCACCAGGATGTGCTCACCACCGCGGATCGGGTCCGGGTAGACCTTGACCGGCTGCAGCACCCGGTCCGAGGCGTGGCCCTCGGCCTGGTTGGTCGACGAGCCGTCGAAGCCCCAGGTCGGCACGTTGTCAGCGGACTTCAGGACCCGGGTCTTGGAGCGGAGCTTGGCGGTGGGCTTGGTGCCGTCGATCCAGATGTACTCGGCCTTGATAGCCACGGGTTACCTCACGTACTCGGTGGTGGGTGCCCCCGTAATCTCGCAAACCGCCGTTTCCCGGGTGTTCCTCTTATGTAACCGGCATGTGAACCAACCGTCCGAGTTCACCTCCTCACGTTACGCAAGTGGAACCGCGGGCGCAGAGTGCGGGCGTCGCGCCCCCGCAGGGCAACAGCTGCCCGGCGTTCAGCTCAGCGGCACGATCTCCGGGGCGCCGAGCCGTACCGCGTCCGCCGTCAGGTCGTCCGGCTGGTGCTGCGCCTCGCGCTCGGCCTCGACCCGCTTGAGGTAGTGGTCGACCTCGCGCTCGATCTGCTCCGGGCCCCAGCCGAGCGGGCCGGCCATCAGCTCGGCGACCATGCGCGCGGAGTCCACGCCGCGGTCCCAGGTCTCGATCGAGATCCGGGTGCGCCGGGCCAGCACGTCGTCCAGGTGCCGGGCACCCTCGTGCGTGGCCGCGTAGACGGCCTCGACCCGCAGGTAGTCGTCGGCGCTCGGCAGCGGCTCGCCGAGCGAGCGGTCCTCGGCGACCATCGCGAGCAGCTCGTACACGAGCGAGCCGTACCGGCGCAGCAGGTGCTCGATCCGGGCGACGTGCAGGGCGGACTGCTCGGCGAGGGTGTGCCGGGCGTTCCAGATCGCGTGGTAGCCATCGGCGCCGATCAGCGGGACGTCCTGCGTGGTGCTCGGCGGGACCTTCTCGTCCAGGTTGCGCACCGCCTCGTCCACCGCGTCCTTGGCCATCACCCGGTACGTCGTGTACTTGCCGCCCGCGACCACGACCAGACCTGGGACGGGGTGCGCGACCAGGTGCTCGCGGGAGAGCTTGCTGGTCTCGGCGGCCTCGCCGGCCAGCAGCGGCCGCAGCCCCGCGTAGACGCCCTCGACGTCCTCCGGCGTGAGCGGGGTCACCAACACCTTGTTGACGTGTTCCAGCAGGTAGCCGATGTCGCTGGAGCTGACTGCCGGGTGGGCCTTGTCCAGATCCCACGCGGTGTCGGTGGTGCCGACGATCCAGTGCCGGCCCCACGGGATGACGAAGAGCACGCTCTTCTCGGTGCGCAGGATCAGCCCGGTGCGGGAGTTGATCCGGTCGCGCGGCACCAGCAGGTGGACGCCCTTGGAGGCCCGGACGTGGAACTGGCCGCGGGTGCCGGCCATGCTCTGCGTGTCGTCGGTCCACACGCCGGTGGAGTTGATCACCTGCTTCGCCCTGACCTCGAACTCCTGCCCGCTCTCCAGGTCCCGGACCACCGCGCCGACGACCCGCTCGCCCTGCCGCAGGAACCTGGCGACCCGGCTGCGGTTTGCCACCAGCGCGCCGTAACAGGCCGCCGTACGCACGATGTTGACGGTGTGCCGGGCGTCGTCCACCTGCGCGTCCCAGTACTGGACGGCACCGACCAGGGCGTCCGAGCGCAGCGCCGGCGCCTCGCGCAGCGCCTGCCGCTTGAGCAGGTGCCGGTGGTGCGGCAGGCCGCGCGCGGTGCCGGAGGTGATCCCCATCGTGTCGTAGAGCAGCACGCCGGCCCCGACGTACGGTCGCTCCCAGATCCGGTGGGTCAGCGGGTAGAGGAACGGCACTGGGCGGACCAGGTGCGGGGCGAGCCGCTGGATCAGCAGGCCGCGCTCCTTGAGAGCCTCGGCGACCAGGCGGAAGTCGAGCATCTCCAGGTAGCGCAGGCCGCCGTGGATCAGCTTGCTGGAGCGGCTGGAGGTGCCGGACGCCCAGTCGCGGGCCTCCACGAGTCCGACGCTCAGGCCCCGGGTGACCGCGTCGAGGGCCGAGCCCGCGCCGACCACGCCACCCCCGACCACCAGCACGTCGAGCTCGCGCTCCGCCATCCGGGTGAGCGCCTCGGCCCGGGCCCGCGGGGAAAGCGGCACTGACCTCGCCATGGGCTAGCCCTTCTTTCTCTCGTTGAGGTGCTACTTGGCGTACTACTTGACGTCGACCCAGTCGAGGGTGCGCTGCACGGCCTTCTGCCACCCCGCGTACCCCTCGGCCCGCCGCTCCTCGGTCCACGAGGGCTCCCAGCGTTTCGACTCCTGCCAGTGCAAGCGCAGTTCGTCCTCGTCCCGCCAGAAGCCGGTAGCCAGGCCGGCCGCGTACGCGGCGCCGAGCGCGGTGGTCTCGGCGACCACCGGACGGCTGACCGGGACGCCGAGCACGTCGGCCTGGGTCTGCATGCACAGGTCGTTGGCGGTCACCCCGCCGTCCACCTTGAGCACGTCGAGGTGGACGCCGGAGTCCTGCTCCATCGCCTCGACCACGTCCCTGCTCTGGTAGCAGATCGCCTCCAGCGTGGCCCGGGCCAGGTGCCCGTTCGTGTGATACCGGGCCAGGCCGACGATCGCGCCGCGGGCGTCGGAGCGCCAGTAGGGCGCGAAGAGCCCGGAGAAGGCGGGCACGAAGTAGACGCCCTCGCTGTCGTCCACCGTGCGGGCGAGCCGCTCGACCTCCGGGGCGCTGTCGATGATCTTCAGCTGGTCCCGCAGCCACTGGACGGCCGAGCCGGTGACCGCGATCGAGCCCTCCAGCGCGTACACCGCCGGGCTGTCGCCGAACTGGTAGGCCACCGTGCTGAGCAGGCCGTGCCGTGAACGGACCAACGTGGTACCGGTGTTGAGCACCAAGAAGTTGCCGGTGCCGTAGGTGTTCTTCGCCTCGCCGGGCGCGAAGCAGACCTGCCCGACGGTCGCCGCGTGCTGGTCACCGAGCACCCCCGTGATCGGTACGGCTGTGCGCAGCGGCCCCGAGGTGCGGGCGGTGCCGTACGCCCCGGCGTGCGAGGACGGGCGGATCACCGGCAGCATCGCGCGCGGAACGCCGAACAGCGCCAGCAGTTCGTCGTCCCAGTCCAGCGTCTCCAGGTTCATCAGCATGGTGCGGCTGGCGTTGGTCACGTCGGTCGCGTGGATCCCGCCTTCCGGGCCGCCGGTGAGGTTCCACAGCACCCAGCAGTCGGTGGTCCCGAAGATCGCGTGGCCCTGCTCCGCGTCCGCCCGGACGCCCTCGACGTTGTCCAGGATCCACTTGATCTTGCCGCCGGAGAAGTACGTGGCCGGCGGCAGCCCGGCCTTGCGGCGGATCACCTCGCCGTGCCCGTCGCGCTCCAGCGCGGCCGCGATCGAGTCGGTGCGGGTGTCCTGCCAGACGATCGCGTTGCAGTACGGTCGGCCGGTGCGCCGGTCCCAGACGACCGTCGTCTCACGCTGGTTGGTGATCCCGATCGCCACCAGGTCGGCCTGCGACAGGCTGCCCTGCCGGAAGGCGTTCTGCATCACCGAGTTGGTCCGCTCCCAGATCTCCACCGGGTCGTGCTCCACCCAACCGGGGCGGGGCAGGATCTGGGTGTGCTCCAACTGGTGCATCGCCACCTGGTTGCCGGCGTGGTCGAAGATCATGAATCGCGAGCTCGTGGTCCCCTGGTCCACCGCTCCGACGAACTCTGGCATGGCTGCCGCCTCTGCTTCTGTGCTTCCGCTTCCGCTCTCGCGTCCGCCGGGTGGGGCTGGTACTGCCGGCCGGTACGAATACGACTCAGTCGATCGGCTTGATCGGCTCGATCGGGGCCCGGCCGGGCTCCGCGGGCCCCTCGGCCCCGAGATGGGGAGTGACCAGGTAGCGGTACGCGACACCGCCGACCAGACAGCCGATCAGCGGGCCGACGATCGGCACCCAGAAGTACAGGTGGCCGTACTGGTCCCGCCAGGCATGCGAGTATCCGGTGAGGTAACTGGCCAGGCGCGGTCCGAAGTCGCGGGCCGGGTTGATCGCGTAGCCCGCGTTGGTGCCCCAGGCCATGCCGATTCCCACCACGATGAGGCCGACGATGAACGGGCCCAGGTTGGCTTCGGGCGGCGTGTTGAGCACGTCGGTCACCGCGAGCACCAGGAAGACCAGGATGGCGGTGCCGATGACCTGGTCGCGCAGCGCACCCCAGTCGCTGACCGGAGCCGTGCCGTTGCCCGGGAGGGTGGAGAAGACGACCTGGGTCTTGAGGGTGTGGCCGGGATCGACCTTGTTCAGCACCTCGGTGTAGTTCCAGCGCACCAGCAGCGCCGCGACGAACGCCCCGGCGGTCTGTGCCAGCACGTACGGCAGCACCTTGCGCCACTCGAATCCCTTGAAGACGGCGAGCGCGACGGTGACCGCCGGATTGAGGTGGGCTCCGCTGATCCGAGCGGCCGTGTAGATACCGAACGTGACACCGAGGCCCCAGGCCCAGGAGATGCTGTCGTGGTTGCCGATGCCGCCGGCGACCACCTGGGCCACCACGCCGGCGCCGAAGAGGATCAGGATCATCGTGCCGGCGAACTCCGCGCTGAGTTCACCGAGCAGTCTTCGGGTGGAACTGTGCGTGGCCCTGCTCGCGCTCGGCGTCTTTCCCGTGTTCTCCGTCATGGAATCCGATTCCCGTCGACCGGGGTCACCCGTGAAGGCTGTACGCGACCCAGCCTCTGCGAGAAACGGTACGGTGGCCTGCGGAGACGGCCGTTCGAGCCACAGACGCTCGGGCTTGCGGGGGTCGCTCGGCGTCGGTCAGACGGTGGCGGCCGCATCCGGCTCGGCGTGCTCGGCGGGCTCGTGAATCCTCAACCGGCCTGAGGCAGTCGCCAGTCCACCGGCTGCGCGCCCTGCTTGACCAGCAGCTCGTTGGCCCGGCTGAACGGCCGGGAGCCGAAGAAGCCATAGCTCGCCGACATCGGGCTCGGGTGCGCCGACTCGACCGCCGGCACCTGCCCGAGCAGCGGGCGCAGGTTGCGGGCGTCGCGCCCCCACAGGATCGCCACCAGCGGGCCGCCCCGGGCCACCAGGGCGCGGATCGCCTGCTCGGTGACCTCCTCCCAGCCCTTGCCCCGGTGCGCGGCCGGCTTGCCGGGCGCCGTGGTCAGCGCCCGGTTCAGCAGCAACACCCCCTGCTGCGTCCACGGCGTCAGATCGCCGTTGCCGGGCGGCGGGCAGCCGAGGTCCTCGCCCATCTCCCGGTAGATGTTGATCAGGCTGCCGGGCAGCGGCCGCACCTCGGGCGCACCGAGAAACTCAGGCCCACCGCGTGTGCGGAGCCCAGATCCGATAGCCGCACCGCCACGATCGCGTCTGGGCGCGAACATACAATCGCCGCAGGAGTTGGTGCAGGAGGGCACAGTGGGACATTTCGAGGGCTTCGACGTCGCCGGGTTCTGGGACGACTCGGCGTACGCGCTGAAGGAGTACGTGGAGGAGGCTCCGCCCTCACGGGAGTTGATCAAGTCGTTGGAGGAGGAACTCGGCGGGTACCGGCTGCCCGACTCCTACATCGCGCTGATGAGCGCGCACAATGGCGGCATTCCGACCCGGGTCTGCTTCACCATGGCTGAGCCGACCTCCTGGGCCGACGACTACATCGAGATCACCGGTATCCGGGGCATCGGGCGGACCCGGTCGTACTCGCTCGGCGGCGAGTTCGGCAGCCTGTTCTGGATCGACGTGTGGGAGTATCCCGACATCGGTGTCTACTTCGCCGACACACCCTCGGCCGGCCACGACATGCTCGCTCTCGACTACCGCGCGTGCGGCAGGCACGGCGAGCCGGCCGTCGTGCACGTCGACCAGGAGAACGACTTCGCGATCACCTTGGTCGCGGAGAACTTCGAGGCGTTCATCACGGGCCTGATCGACGAGTCCGTCTACGACTCCTCGGAGCAGGACCGGCTCGCCGCCCTGGCCGCGGTGCGCGACGGCAGCTTCTCCCCGGTCCTACTGCGTGCCTTCCGCGAGGTCGCGGACGTCCTGCCCGACGCGGACCGGCGAATGCGAGCGCTCGCCGAGGCCATCGTGCGTGACAAGGGGTTCTTCGCCCTGCACGCCGACGCGCGCTCCAAGCTGATGTACGACTACCTGTTCTGGCTGTTCACCAGCTTCAACCAGGTCGACTCCTTCGAACGGTACGTCAGGACGCCTTCGCAGCACGAGCGTTCCTATGCGCGACCGGACTACGAGCTCATGATCGCTTTCGACCTCGCTTCCGAGCCGTACGGCTTCCGCACCGGCGGATACGCTCCCGGCTACCTCGGCGACTGGTGGAACTCCCGTATCGCCTCGGGCCACATCGTCGAGACCGCCGATGGCCACCGGTTGACCGACGCCGCCATCTCCACGCTGCTCGACGAACTCGCCGTCGTGGCTGGAGAGAATGGGTAGCCGTACTCCGCTGCACGACGGCATACCCTGCGGGGATGCCGGCTCCCGAGCCGCCACCCTGGTGATGTTCTTCAGGCTCGTTGAGTCCGACCGGGCGTGATGGCGGCGCCCGGTGGCGCAGGCGAGTACGGCAGGTCTCAGGTTCCCGGCAGGTTAACGAGGTACCCGTCGCGGGAGTCCCCGCGCATGGAGCGTGCCAGGTCAGCGACATGTCGCGCCTGGGCAGCGGACAGGCGGCGCGCCTCCCACAGCAGCGTCGCGGCGTCCACCGCCTCTGGGGCTGGGGGCGGTGGTAGCTCACGCAGAACAACACCCGCCAGCGCGGCCACTTCGCGGATGTCGATCCCCAGCAGGGTGGCGAAGTCGGTCACCAATCGGGGCGTCAACTCCTTGCGGCCGGAAGCGATCACACCGTACATGGCAGCCGACAGGTACGTGGGCGTCACGACCGCCAGGGTCTTCGCCATACCCATCCAGTTCAGGTTGCGGTACTGGAGCATCCGGATGACCTGACCGCCGGGACTGTCAGCGAGGGGTGCGAGCCTCTTCGGGGCGAAGCCGGAGAGACGTTCCTCCTGCGGCAGTGAGCACATGAGCTGCAGGAGTTCATGCCGTCCTGGCGCCGGGAGGTGCACCGCATCCATCACCACGTACGGCACCCACCGCTCGGCCGCCGCGTCCAGGGGCGCCAGGTCTTCCGGGACGACCAGCCCCGCGAGGATGAACAGATCGACGGCGTGGAAACCCAGCCCCGGCGCGAGCCGTCGGAGCAAGCCCTCGCCGGGGGTCTCCCCCGCGAGTACCGCTCGGACCTCGTCCGGGGTCAACCCAGCACGGTCAGCCAGCTCCTGCACGCCGAGCTCTCCATGGTCCAGCAACCGCGCCAGCATCGAGCCGAACCCGGGGAATTCCGTCATGGCCGCAGCCTAAGGGCTGTCCCGTAACTGCTGATCACAAGCGAGAGAAGGCCGCGTTGTCAGTGTCGAGTGAGAGCATCGACCGCCTACAGGTTCAGAGTTGAGGGGTGAATGTGCGTTACCGGGCACGGGCGGGGGCAATCATCAACCTGGCGGACGGTACGGTGATGGACTCGCCGCTGGCAGTCACGCACGACAGGTACCGTCAGCGGGACGATGTCGGGTATGTGTATGCGCTGGTGCACCCCACTGAGCGAACCACCTATCGGTACATCGGGCAGACCGTGCGCCCGGTAATCAGACTGCAGGAGCACGCCCGCGGGCGGGGTGCCGTCGTCACCGAGACCCTGGTGCAGAATCACTGGGCGGGCGAGACCATCGACATGGTCGTGCTCCGCGAAGGGGTGTACTGGCTGCACTTGGAGATAGCGGAGATGGCGTGCATCGTGGATGCGATCCGTGCTGGCCACCCGGTGCTCAACGTGCTCCATGAGCGATTCCGCTGGCCTGACCAACCATTGCAGGGTCTGGTGAGCTGCACACCGTTCCAGTTGCCTCCTGCCCCGGGCTTCGTCACGCCGAAAGCGGAACCTGACGCCCCGTAGATACTGGCCGCAAGTGAGATGATCTCGCCGTGGCTGGTGTGGCCACGGCGTCGGAGCCGTCCTCGATAGCCTCGTTTACTAGGTACCTTCACGGCAGCCACCCCCCGCTGCCGCTACATGGGCCGCTATTGCAGGTCAGCTATGGCGCGCAGGTGTTCCAGCGGCCTCGGTGGCCGCCCGTAAGCACCATGTTGCCGACAGCCGCTCCGACGTAGCGGAAATCCGGTTTCGGCAAATGCGGGCTACGTTCGGCGATGAAGAGTGAGCCGCCGCGGCCAGTCGAGGGGCGCCAGTCATGGGTGCGCCGTCATGGAATGGATGAGCTCACTCTCGAAAATGGAAAACGACGAACTGGCCTGCTGGGCAGCGGTTGCCGCGTTCTTGTCGTCCCCCTCGCGGCAGTCGATGACGGCCTTAGCCGAGAGCGCCAGGACCGTGCGCCATGCCTGTTGCGCCGCATCGTCCGGGATACGAGGGTATTCGGCGGCCGTGCTGACCTCGTCGTTCAGGAGGGCGCACTTCGCAACGGTGGGATCCGGGCTGTACGTGAGCAAGGTGAAATACAAGTCAATCATGTGGCCTTTACCGCCCAGATCCAGCCACCTGCTCACGAAGAAGGCCGCCTCCTGAGCGGAGTCGGGTGCGTCGGCGTGCGTCGGAAACGGGATACTGGTGTCACCATGCGAGCCCGCGGTGACGGTTGACACGCTGAAGAGGCACAGGGCCGTGGCAAGCACCGTTGAGAGGGCCACATAGGTGGCTCTGCGTGCTCGGCCGTGCGCGGATGAGGTGGCAAGGCTCGGGGCTCTGCGGAACGACAGTCCGAGGATCATGCCCAGCGTGCCAAGCACGGCCGCATAGACCGTCAGCGTTGCATACGCATAGGCGAACAGCAGGGGCGTCGGTGCCTTCGGGCACGTGAGCGCGCTCAGCCCCGGCCCCGGCAGGCAGCCAGCCACCGCATAGTCGAGAAGGGCTACCGGCACGACCGGGACCATGGTCACCCAGGCGGCCGCGAGCGCGAGGACGGGGCGAGAACGAGCGGTGAGGATAGCGGCAAAGAGCATTGCGATGAACCCCGGTACCACCAGAGCAAGAAGCAACGCAAGAAGTGCCGCTTCCCCGGACGAAACTGTGGTCGAGCGGAGAGTGACGGCGCAGGCGCTGGTCACGAGCGCGCCGCCGAGTCCGCAGCACAGACCATTGCGGACGGCCCAACGTACCGTGGACAGATCGCGATGGCTGCGTACTGCGATACCCAGAACGGGCATCGCGCACACCAGATTGACTCCCACCAGTGTCGGCCAGTCATGGACCAGCATGGTCACCAACGGATTCGACACCAGCTCGTTTCCCACTGTGATGAGAACGCCCAACTTGCCTGACACGTCGGCAGTCCCGGCATGGTAGTGGTAAACGAATGCCAGCCCCTGAGGCCAGTCCGGCAGGAACCACCACGACGCGAAGGCGCGCAGGACCAGGATCGCCGGAATCACTGTGAACGGCAGCATCCAGGCCCGGACCCGAAAACCGTCGTCAAGCCAACTGGAGGCGCATGCGACGGTCCAGCCGCCGATCGCGGTCACCACGAAGGCGAACACGACGCTGCCCAACAGGACTATCGGGCTGCCGAAGCCACCTGAGAAGCCCAGCAGGGACATCGTATTCGTTCCTGTGACCACACCGGCGCCCAATGCGACCCCCGGAAGCAGAAAGGCGCGGACCGGCGCGCCCGCAAGTGCCGCAAAACCCGCCGCACGCCAGGCGGTCACACCAAGCACGGCACCGATCAGCACTGGTCCGGCCCATGACGGTACTGTGGAAGTAGACCCGGCGACCATGGACAGAAAATAAGACGGAACCATCAAGTGGTGGGCCGTCAGACCGATTCCGGCACCGGTGGCGAAGAGCGTTGCCGCCTCCGGTCGGGCCGCCCAGGTGGGGTCGGTGAGGACGCGCTGACGAATACTCGCCGGTGGGTGCAGTCCTGACCAGCGCCGCCACCAGGGCACTTGCTGCACTCTGAGGATCCGAAGCGCCCGCTCGCTCGGGAGCCACGTGTTCGCGCGCAGGTCGGCCTCGACTTCACGGGAGCGCAGCACGGCGTTGCGGCTGAGGTAGACCAGTGCTGCCAGCAGCGCGAGACCCAGCAACGAACTCACTGCCTGCGAGCGGAACTCAGGGGAGGCGGTGCCGTACACCAGGATGCGGATGAACGGGGCGGCTGCCACCGCGAGGAACGCTCGCCACACAGCCACCGTCAGTCCCGTGATACCGATGTCCCGATTTCGCACGTGGGCCAGCTCATGCAGAACGACTGTCTCAAACGCGGCGCGATCGGAGCCCCTCAGGGCGATCAAGCCGCCGCGCAGACAGACCCGCGGGCGACGGGCGTGCCCGAAGGAGAACCCACTGCGAGCGCCATCCAGGGGCTCCACCAGGAACAGCGGGGGCACGGCGAGGCCGGCTGTGTGGCACAACCGGAGCAAATCCTGATGCAGGGAATCGCTCGCCGCGGTGACCGTCAGCCTCCTAAGGCCGCGTCTCCGGATCGTCCAGTACGGTCGCAACCAGTAGATCGCCGCACTCGTCAACAGCAGGGCCACTGTGCCGGACAGTACATACCACCCAACGACCGACACTGTGGCGGACATGCACTTGTTGTACAGCTCTTGACCATGGAGTGCATCGGCCAGCGTCGGTTCCTGCCCCGGGGCCAAACGCGCGGGCGCGCCCTTGAGGACAGAACAGCCCCTGTCCTGCTTCAACCATCCAATCTGGGGCCCCAGCGTGAACGGGATTGTCAGGACCGCGGAAGACAGGCTCAGCACGACCAGGACGGCAAAGCGCATGGTGGTGCCCGACGGCAGGCGCAGCACCAGGCGAGCGTGATCGGATCGCCTCGTTCCCGAAGGTGTCATTCGGGCTGTGACTCGTTTCGCAACGCGGCCAGCAGCGCCTCGACCAGTTCGTTCGTCCGATCGTCGTCGAGACCTAGTTCGCTACTGCGAAGCTGGGCCAGCCTCGCCACTTCGACCAGGTCCTCCGGGGTCAGTCGCGCCAATCGGTCTGCGTTCACGGCCTCGGCCTCCGGTGACCGCCTCCACCGCTGGCGCAGGGAACCCCACACGGTGACGCTCCGGCGTGCCACCGCCTGCCCGGCTTGGTCGGAGAGATGCTGCACTACGCTAGCGACCACCGCTACCACAACCGGGCTGACCAAACTCGCGGCTTCGGCCAAGCCGTATCCCAGCATGTCGTCCGTGGTTCGACGCCGACGCCTCAGCCGCACCCGGTCGAAGTACGCGTCACACGTCGCAGGGAGGAAAGCGAGTTCCTCCGGTGCCATGACGGTAACTACTTCTCGAGTCAGCAGCTCAACGGCAGTTGCCGTCTGCTCGCCGGAGGGGCTCACGACACGATGCTGAACTGATCCCAGCCCATCCGGCGAACCTGACTGCGGGACTGACTCCATGACCACCAACTCCACCTGATCACAGCACATATGAGGCGCCATCACTATATGAGCACTGCCGCGCGGCCCGGCAGCAAACGAGGAATTAACGTCGGAGCTGAGCTTGCTCGAAGCGGATCGCAGGAGCCGCCGCGACTCCGTGGTCGTGCGGGTCGTCGAATACACCCTGCCCCGCACTGGCGACGCGACCGTCTACCGGCTGGTCACCACCATCCTCGATCCCGGGCAGGCGCTGGCTCCCGGACTGGCCGCGCTCTACACCCAGCGATGGGAGATCGAGACCACGCTGGAGGGCCTGGACCTCGACCGGCTGTCCTTCACCCGCAGTCTGCGGGTCGTACGCCGCCAGGTCCCTGCCCAGGCGGCGCTTTCCCCCGGCAGACTCGCCCGCGCACTGATCCGCACCCTGGCTGATCGGAGAGCGACTCCTACCCGAACGGCGTCAGCGATCCTGCCCGCGAGTCATCAAACGCAAAACGTCCAACTGGCCCCTGAAACGGCCCGAAACATCGCGACTGGCCGCCACCCGCTCCGGCAATCGTCACGATCACCGGACCAGGCACGACTTAAATCACCGGCATTGGACCTAAGCCAGCTGGAGCCACACTCGATCACGTGCAAGCCGACCTTGATCGCAGCGCGCACCTGCTGGATCCCCTCCGGCCACCGCTAGTCAGGTTGCACCCGCTATGGGGCCAGAAACATGCCTTTGTGGGAGTTTGGGACCCTACGGAATTCGCCAGTCCACGGGTTGGCTGCCCTGCTTGACCAGCAGGTCGTTGGCGCGGCTGAACGGGCTGGAGCCGAAGAAGCCGTAGCTCGCCGACATCGGGCTCGGGTGCGCCGACTCGATCGCCGGCACCTGGCTGAGGAGCGGGCGCAGGTTGCGGGCGTCGCGCCCCCAGAGGATCGCCACCAGCGGGCCGCCGCGGGCCACCAGGGCGCGGATGGCCTGTTCGGTGACCTCCTCCCAGCCCTTGCCCCGGTGCGCCGCCGGCTTACCGGGGGCCGTGGTGAGTGCTCGGTTGAGCAGCAGAACGCCCTGCTGGGTCCACGGGGTGAGGTCACCGTTGCTCGGCGGCGGGCAGCCGAGGTCCTGGCCCATCTCGCGGTAAATGTTGACCAAGCTGCCGGGAAGGTTCCGCACCTGCGGGTCGACCGCGAAGCTCAAACCGATGGCCATGCCCGGGGTGGGGTACGGATCCTGGCCAACGAGCAGGACCCGCACCTCGTCGAAGGGCTGCTGGAACGCCCGGAGAATGTTCGGGCCGGCGGGAAGGTACGTCCGCCCCGCGGCGACCTCCGCACGCAGGAAGTCACCCATCGCGGCAACCCGCCCCGCCACCGGCTCCAGGGCCTTCGCCCAACCCGGCTCGACGAGCTCGCTCAACGGCCGCGCGCTCATCGCGAACCCCCCACGTGCGTCAGGGCAGCAGCCGTGCCCGCTACTCCTCGTCCTCCTCCTCGCCTAGGCGATCGAGGAGCTCCCGCAGTACAGTCGTGGGCACGACGGGCGCGCTCTCGACCCAGTGCTCCACCCACTCCGCAACCGTCATCATGCGAGCCATCCCGTCGTTCCGAAACCAGTGTTCTCGGAACTCCCGCATGGGCGGAGCCCAGATCCGATCACCGCACCAACACGTTCGCGTCCAGGCGCAGCGCCGACTCCGCCGTTCACCGCGCCGTTGACGGCGAAGGGGGCGCTGGTGCCGGCGGGGGCTCCGGGCTTGGCACCGACCTTGTCGGTGTTGGGGTAGCTGGCGTTGTCGAGCGGAGACCAGAATTGAGACCACCCGCGTCTCTCTGCTGGTCTCAGGCTCTACTTGCCGTAGTGGTAACGACACGCGATGACGCATATGGTGTCGACCTGCTCGTCAAGGATGTAGACCAGGCGGTGTTCGTGATCGATCCGGCGGGACCAGGCCCCGGCGAGCTCGTGCCGCAAGGGTTCAGGTTTGCCGATGCCCTCGTTGCCGTTCCGGCGGATGTCGTCGATCAGCAGATTGATGCGCTTGAGGAGGCGGCGATCGTCCGCCTGCCAAGACAGGTAGTCGCTCCAGCCGCGCTCGGTGAACTGGACCTTCACGCGCTCTGCTCGGTGAGGTCCTCGGGGTCGATCAGTTCGCGGGCCACCGCACGGCCCTCCCGGTACTCCCGCAGGGAGCGGCGAAGGTGGTCGGCGTTGGCCGGGGAGCGCAGCAGGTAGTCGGTCTCGCGGAGCGAGGCGTACTCGGCCAGGGAGACGACAACCAGCGGCTCGTGGCCGGCGCGGGTGATGACGAGCTCTTCGGCGTCGCTCTCAACGGCATCGAGCGCGGCGGCGAGATTGCCGCGGAGCTCGGTGGCACTCATCGTCTTCATGCCGTACAGAATAACGTACGTTCATCGAGCGGGCCAAGGGGTAATGACGAGGACCCCGGCCACAGCCGGGGCACATCCACCGACTCAACCGAGGCGCGGGTTGCCAAGGTGGTCTTCCGTTGGGCCTCGGCGGTTGCCGGGATGGCAGTAGTTGCGGTGATCACGCTGTGAGCGGTGCCAGTCGATATGGAGCATCGTCGACCTCGCGATGTGCAGCGACGTGAAGGCGGCAGGCCGAGGAACAAGTGGCCCAGAACCCGACCGGGCCGCCCTCATGTCGAAGGCCCCGACCGCTAGAAACCGCCCAGTGCGGTCGGGGCCTTCGTTTGCCCGGCTGGGCAGAGGCGGAGGATGCGAGATTCGAACTCGTGAGGGGTTGCCCCCAACATGCTTTCCAACTGTCCGTCCGGCTGTCCGGGGACGGCCGGCCGTGGTACTGACCTGCGCTGGAGCGGGCGCCGGACAGGCCTTGAACGAGGTTGGACGGGGGTGAACGCAACCAAAACTGAAACCAGGGCAGGGTCTGGCTTGCTGAGTGCTCCCCAGCTTGGGTCACCCAGGGTGGGTACCTCGGCTGGCTGCGACCGCGATGGCCCGGTGCTCGGCCGGCAACTCCCACTCCACGACATGAAGCTCCGCCCGTTCAACGGCTTCGCGTGTCACGCCCATGCTGGCCAGTGGGGTTGCACCATGGCGCTCGATCCATGTGAGGCGCCGACGCTGCTCGACAACGCCCAGGGCGGCCCAGGAATCTAGCGTGACTCCCGGCGCTGGCATGCCTAAGGCCTTCATTCGGGCCGCGACGTTGTGGACGTATGGGAGCTCGGACGGGGACCGCGCCAGGGCTACTAGGCACCAGGCAGTTGCGTACGGAATCGAGCCGTGGGCTGCCATCAGGCGGCGAGTTCGCCAATGCTGGATCGGCGCGAGTAAGAATCGTAGCTGCTGCCACTTCATTACATGAACCCTGCAGCCATCAGCTGGCATGCTCCTCGCTCGCCGAACTGGATTGCTCGAGCTGCAGTTCCCGCTTCCGCTGCTCCTCCTTCAGACGTTCGACGTAGCGAGCGAACATCCGCAGCCGGTCGTCCTCGGAGAGGTGACTATTCGAATCGCTTCCGGCGTATTCGTCGAGCATGAACTGAGAAGCGTTGTAATGCTTCTCGATTTCATCGGCGGTCGATTGAAGGTTGTAGCCGCGTTCCCGAAACTTGAAGTATCCGGTTACGCCTGCAGAAATTCCCACAAATCCACTGAGGGAGGCGGCCCCGAGCCTCAGTGCGATGCTGTTTCCATTGTTCATGGCGGTGAGCGACGACGTCACGATCGATCCGGTGATGATGATCACCTGAAAGAAGTTGTGGACTCGGCGGTTCCTGTTGGCGCCCCTCCGGTACTGGTCGATGATCTCCAGTGAAGCTTCGCGGTAGATCCGCAGACCCGAGGGGGAGTCGAGCGGGAGCCGGGCTGCGGCGGTCTGGCGGTCCTGCAGGGCATTGCGAAGCTCGCCGGACTTGGTGGTGATTTCCTGGCGTTTGATCCAGAAGAGTCGGCCCATCGCAGCCCACAGGGCGGTGACGATCACCAGCCCCGCATACCTTGTGAACGACGGCTGCGTGATCCAGAGGCCGATGATCACGGTATAGCCCAGCAGGAAGGCCAGAGCAGTCGCGCCGAGCATGCTTAGCAAGAAGATGCGTTGGAGGGTGCGGGCTCCGCGGAGATCGACCTCTAGCTGGTCAAACTCCTTGACCTTCCCCCGGTAATCCTCCTGAAGACGCCGTTCCTGCTCTGACGTCAAACTCGGCCGATAATCAGACCGACTAGGCTCGCCACTAGAAAAACCTGCATCCGCCGTCACGGACTCCCCTTGCCTCGCTGAACATATCGGAGAATAAGGCGCCGATCATTGGCGAGCAAGGGGGTCAGGCGCGAGGTAAGCCCACGTGAAGAATCTTCGAAAAATATTGCTAGAGCCGCTGAAACATTCGATCCGCCATGAGGTCATTGAGGTCCAGATGGACCAAGGCTTACTTTGGATTTAGGCATATTGTCGAGAGTATGGGAGGGAGTCGGCTGGTGAGCGGGAGACCTGGACGGATCCGGTCGGTGGGGCGGGGAACAGACGAAGGCCCGGACCGCTGAGCGGTCCGGGCTGACGTCTGCCCGGCTAGGCAGAGGCGGAGGATACGAGATTCGAACTCGTGAGGGGTTGCCCCCAACACGCTTTCCAACTGTCCGTCCGGCCGTTCGATGGCGGCCGGAGAGGTCCTGACCTGTGGCGGAGCGGCTCAGTAGCCAGGCGCTGAACGGCGCTGGACGTGGGTGACTGCAACCAAAACTGCAACCAGGCCGACCTCGGTCACGGCGAGGATCGCTGAGTCTGGCTGGACCGTTTCGCCCTCTGTCTCCCGAGGTCTAACTGTCAGTGTCCTTCGGATGCCGAGTGGAGGCGTACACGAGGTGGACGGTTCGCTTGGCCTCGTCGACGAGGTAGCGCACCCGTCCGCCGGCAGTCACCTCGTACTCCCACTGGGGAAGTTCGTCGCCCCCGAGGTCGCGGGTGGCGAGGCGACCGCGCAGCCGATGCTGACGATCCGGATCGCTCATCGACAGCGGGTTGGTGCGCAGGGCCTCGAAGCAGCGGCGACTGTTCCCAGCTGCCTCAGTGCAGAGATCGCTCCAGCCCTTGGCTGCCTCGCTCGTAGCGAAGCGGAGCCGCCACTCGTCGCCGACCGGCGGTGGTGCGACGTCGTCGCCGCGTTTTGGACTCATGGCGCGGAGACCTCGCCGTGATCCTCGCCGGCGAGAGGGGCGGAGAGCTGTGCGGTCAGTTCGGGATCGGCCAGGATCCTGGCGGTGGCACGCCACTCGACGATCACGCGGTGCAGGTTGGCGTGTACGTCCAGCTCCACGACATCGCGAGTGCTGTCCACGAGGTCAACGACGAACTCCCGCACCTCCTCGGCTGACAGGTGCCGGGTCCAGGGAAAGACTGTGGGGAGAGCGAGGAGCACGGCCCGTGCGCCCTCATCGCTGCTGATCAGGGCCGCAAACAGACGCGCGGTGACGTCGGCGGTCTCCTCGCGTTGCCGATCATGCCGCTCGGTAGTGAGGTAGAGATCCTCGCCGTCGCGGCGCGAGACGTGGATGCGCTGGGCCTGCTCCACGGTGTCGGCGACCCGTTTGGAGTTCTTCGACAAGTCAGAGAACGAGACGGTGAGAGTGGACATGCCGCCACGCTACTTCGGAACACGTTCCGAAGTCAAGGATGATGGGTGTCGAGTAGTCCGGATCGGCGATGCCCTGGAGGCAGAAACGACGATGGCCCGGACCGCTGAGCGGTCCGGGCCATCTGCCGGCGGAGGATACGAGATTCGAACTCGTGAGGGGTTGCCCCCAACACGCTTTCCAAGCGTGTGGCGGAGAGTACCGACACCACGTCAGGGTCTCAGTCGAATCTTCCGAATGCGGAGAGCCCCTGCAGCACTACGGGAGACGCCAGTCCACCGGCTGCGCGCCCTGCTTGACCAGCAGTTCGTTGGCGCGGCTGAAGGGTCGGGACCCGAAGAAGCCGCGGTCGGCGGACATCGGGCTCGGGTGCGCCGACTCGATCGCCGGGACCTGGCCGAGCAGCGGCCGCAGGTTGCGGGCGTCGCGGCCCCAGAGGATCGCCACCAGCGGGCCGCCGCGGGCCACCAGGGCGCGGATGGCCTGCTCGGTGACCTCCTCCCAGCCCTTGCCGCGGTGCGCCGCCGGCTTGCCGGGCGCGGTGGTGAGTGCTCGGTTGAGGAGCAGCACGCCCTGCCGGGTCCACGGGGTGAGGTCACCGTTGCTCGGTGGCGGGCAGCCGAGGTCCTGGCCCATCTCGCGGTAAATGTTGACCAAGCTGCCGGGAAGGTTCCGCACCTGCGGGTCGACCGCGAAGCTCAAACCGATGGCCATGCCCGGGGTGGGGTACGGATCCTGGCCAACGAGCAGGACCCGCACCTCGTCGAAGGGCTGCTGGAACGCCCGGAGAATGTTCGGGCCGGCGGGAAGGTACGTCCGCCCCGCGGCGACCTCCGCACGCAGGAAGTCACCCATCGCGGCAACCCGCCCCGCCACCGGCTCCAGGGCCTTCGCCCAACCCGGCTCGACGAGCTCGCTCAACGGCCGCGCGCTCATCGCGAACCCCCCACGTGCGTCAGGGCAGCAGCCGTGCCCGCTACTCCTCGTCCTCCTCCTCGCCTAGGCGATCGAGGAGCTCCCGCAGTACAGTCGTGGGCACGACGGGCGCGCTCTCGACCCAGTGCTCCACCCACTCCGCAACCGTCATCATGCGAGCCATCCCGTCGTTCCGAAACCAGTGTTCTCGGAACTCGCGCGTGCCCGGGTGTCGGGTACGGGTCCTGACCGACGATCAGCACCCGGACGTCGGCGAACGGCTGCTGGAACGCCCGCAGCACGTTCGGCCCGGCCGGCAGGTACGTCCGCCCTGCGGCGATCTCCGCGCGCAGGAAGTCACCCATGGCGGCGATCCGCCCGGCCACCGGTGCCAGGGCCTCGGCCCAGCCGGGTTCGACGATCTCATGCAACGGACGCGGTGCCATGAACTCACCCTATCGGCCCAAACCGACAGTCCTCACCCCACCGGCCGCCCGCGCAGCACCACCAGCTGCGGATCGGCCAGGACCCCGATGTCGGCGCGCGGGTCGGCGGCGTAGACCACCAGGTCGGCAGGAGCACCCTCGGTCAGCCCGTCCCGGCCGAGCCAGGCCCGGGCTCCCCAACTCGCGGCGCTGAGCGCCTCGGTGGCGGTGAGGCCGGCCTTGACCAGTTCGGCGGCCTCGGCGGCGACCAGGCCGTGGGCGAGCGAGCCGCCCGCGTCGGTGCCGACGTAGATCGGGATGCCGGCCTCGTGCGCGGCACCGACGGTCTGGTAGCGGCGCTCGTGCAATCGGCGCATGTGGGCCGACCAGGCCGGGAACTTGGCCTCGCCGCCATCGGCCAGCTTGGGGAAGGTGGCGATGTTGACCAGGGTCGGCACGATCGCCACGCCGCGTTCGGCGAAGACCGGGATCAACTCCTCGGTCAGGCCGGTGGCGTGCTCCACGCAGTCGATCCCGGCGGCCAGCAGGTCGGGCAGCGACTCGGCGGCGAAGCAGTGCGCGGTGACCCGCGCGCCCTCGGCGTGCGCCGCCGCGATCGCCTCCCGCAGCGCGTCGCCCGGCCAGCAGGCGGTCAGGTCGCCGCGCTCCCGGTCGATCCAGTCGCCGACCAGCTTGACCCAGCCGTCACCGCGCCGGGCCTCCTGCACCACGTAGGCGGTGAGGTCGCCGGGCTCGATCTCATGGGCGTAGTTGCGGATGTAGCGCTTGGTCCGGGCGATGTGCCGGCCGGCCCGGATGATCTTCGGCAGGTCCTCGCGGTCGTCGACCCAGCGGGTGTCGGCCGCCGAGCCGGCGTCGCGGATCAGCAGGGTGCCGGCATCCCGGTCGGTGAGCGCCTGCTTCTCGCTGGTGGCCTCGTCGACCGCGCCGTGCGCGTCCAGGCCGACGTGGCAGTGCGCGTCGACCAGGCCGGGCAGCACCCAGCCGGTGACGGTGCGCACATCGCGCGTGCCGGCCGGCGGCGAGAAGCTCACCCGCCCGTCCAGCACCCAGAGTTCGTCCCGGACCTCGTCCGGACCGACCAGGATCCGTCCCTTGATGTGCAGCACCGCGCCTTCCGTCATGTCCGGCACTCTACGACGCGAACGGCCTTGATAGGTCCCGCGATTCGATCTTGACTGGACCATTGACTCGACATGACAAGGCTGATTGACTACATGGCAGGCCCACCCCGTTGGAGCCGCCCGAGGTCGACCGTCCGCCCGGTCCGCCTCCCGGCCGCTCCCCGGCTCACCGCCCGCCGACGAGCCTGTTGCCGTCGCCAACCGGTGAGCCCGGCGCCCGGGCTCGGCGCGGCACCCCCCGTTCCCGCCGAGCCCGGGCGCACCCATGCCGTGGTGCGGAGTTCACGGTCCGGTCAGCCACCGGCCCGATTCCGCTCACCCGCCTTCGGCAGGGTCCTGGCAATCGACCGAAGTTGGCTATACAACTTTGGCCCCACGGATCCTCCGTCGAAGGGCTCGCCATGCCTGACCCCACCACCGCCGGCCCCGCCTACTGGCTGCGCGACAACTGCCCGTGCGCCGACTGCCGCGATCCGCGCAGCGGCCAGAAGCTGTTCCAGATCACCGACCTGCCCGCCGATCTGGCGGTCGCGGCCGCCACCGAGGCGGCCGACGGCGGGCTGGAGGTGCTCTGGTCGGACGGCCACCGCTCAACCTACCCGGCGGGCCGAGGCACGGCGGATGACGGCGGCGACCGCCGCACCGAGGCCGGCAAACGGCTCTGGCGGGCCGCCGACTTCGCTGGGGCCCCAAATGCCCGGTATCGCAGCCCGGAGGCCGACTGGTCGGCCTACCTCGCCGACCCCGCCGAGCAGGCGGCGGTGCTGCGCGCCGTGCAGCGGCTGGGCTTCGCGGTGCTGCGCGGGGTGCCGACCGAGGAGCGGCAGGTACTGGCGGTCGCGGAGAGCTTCGGCTTCGTGCGCCGCACCAACTACGGCGAGCTGTTCGACGTCCGGGTCGAGCCGGACCCCACCAACCTGGCCTTCACCGCCGCCGCGATCGCCCCGCACACCGACAACCCGTACCGCGACCCGGTGCCCACCGTGCAGCTGCTGCACTGCCTGGCCAACGAGGCCGAAGGCGGTGACTCCGCGCTGGTGGACGGCTTCCAGGCGGCCGCGCTGCTGCGCGCCGAGGCGCCGGAGGACTTCGCGGTGCTCACCCGCACCCCGGTGCCGTTCGTCTACCGCGACCGGCACACCGAACTGCGGGCCGACCGGCCGCTGATCACCACCGATGGGACGGGGCGGATCCGCGAGGTCCGGCTCAACAACCGCTCGATCGGCCGACTCGACTTGCCTGACCATGAGTTGGAGCAGTTCTACGCCGCCTACCGGCGGTTCGCCGAGATCACTCTGCGACCCGAGCTGCAGCTGTCCTTCCGGCTGGCGCCCGGCGACTGCCTGGTCTTCGACAACACCCGACTGCTGCACGCCCGCACCGCCTTCGAGCCTGGGGGCACCTCCCAGCCCCCCGAGGGGGCCGGGGGCCGGCGCCATCTCCAGGGCTGCTACGCCGACTTGGACGCACTGGCGTCCACCCTGGCCGTGCTGGACCGGCGCACCGCCGCGCTCGACGAACTCGCGGAGCTGTTCGAGGGCGAGGGCGCCGGGGAGTACCTCGGCGAGGCGGTCACCCAGGCCGAGCACATGCTGCAGGCAGCCGCGCTGGCGCAGCGGGAGGGAGCGCCGGAGGCCTTGGTGGCGGCGGCGCTGCTGCATGATGTCGGGCACTTCTTTGACAAGCACAGCACAGGTGTGGTGACGGGCCGTCAGCTGATGGCGGGCCAGGACAACCGCCACAGCGAGACCGGCGCCGACTGGCTGGCGCAGTGGTTCCCGTCGTCCGTCACCGAGCCGATCCGACTGCACGTGGCGGCCAAGCGCTACCTCTGCACGGTCGAACCGGCCTACCGGGCGCGGCTTTCCGAGGCGTCCGAGTACACCCTCCAGGTGCAGGGCGGCCCGCTGACCGAGGAGCAGGCGGCCGCCTTCGCCGCGCTGCCCGGCGCGGCCGACGCCGTCGCGGTGCGCCGCTGGGACGACGCGGCCAAGACCTCGGGCGCCGGCACGCCGTGCTTCGACGACTACCGGCCGCTGCTGGCCCGGCGGATGGCCGAGCGGTGAGCCCTGCCGGCGCACCCGCCCGGTCGCCGGCCCGCCCGAGCACTCAGTCGTCCGCTCGGGCGTGCCGCGAAAGGGCGGAGGTGGCAAGGGAGTTGTGCACGCTGAAGGCCACCATGCCGGGCAGGTAGCGGTCTTGGGACCACTCGACCGGGCGCCCGGTGGGGTCGGTGGTGCGGCGGCGCTCGCGCAGCAGCGGGGCGCCGCGCCGGCAGCCGAGCAGCCGGGCGTCGTCGCCGTTGGCGGTGACCACGTCGATGGTGTGGTCGGCGTCGGTGAACAGGATGCCGTGCTCCCGCAGGTGTTCGGTGTGCGAGACCACGTCGGCCGGCAACTGGGCCACCAGCACGCCGACATGCGGCGGGTAGATGGTGCGCTCCACCATCACCGGGGTACCGGAGAGGGTGCGCAGCCGCAGCGTCACATAGACCTCGGCGCCCGGCTCCAGGCGCAGTTGCTCGCGCTCGGCGGCGTCGGCCGGCCGGCGCAGCAGCGACTCCAGGCGGCCGCCCGGCTCCTCGCCCATCGAGCGCGCCCAGTGGGTGAAGCTGAGCAGTTCGGAGAAGCTCTGCACCCGGGCGTTGCCGAGCACCACCCGCCGGGTGCCGCGCCGCGAGGTGACCAGCCCGTCGGCCCGCAGCACCGCGAGTGCCTGACGGACGGTCCCCCGGGAGACGCCGTACCGCTCGGCCAGGGCCCCCTCGGCGGGCAGCCGGCCGGCCTCGCCGTACGCGCCGGTGCTGATCGCCTCCCGCAGGTCGGCGGCGACCCGGCGGTAGAGCGCGCCACTGGCCTCGGACACCGCGGCGTGCTCCTCCGGGTTGCCGGGCTCGTCCTGTTGCATCGCGTTCTCCGTGAAGCTGTCTGTCACCGGGTCCCCCCAACTCATTGTCCTGCGTGCTGGGTGCGGCCGAGGACGATCCGACCTTATCGGCTCCCGGCGGACCGTTCGTGCTCCGCTTGGGCGGTTATCGCCCGACCGAGCGCGACCGTTCCCGCAGCCGACCCCTGTTCTGGGGCGCCCGTTCACCTTCTGGTCACCGACATCCGGCGTACTTGGCGGCGTCGGGCGAAGTTGGCTGACCAACTTGGCTCCCCGGCACTCCTCCCTGACGCAGCCAGCGCACCTGACGTGCGACCCTGCCGCACCTCGATCCAGGAGATCCTCCCGTGACCGTGCACCGCGCCCGTGCCGCCGCAGCTGCGGCCGTACTGACCGCCGCCGCGCTCTCCCTCACCGCCTGCGGCTCCGCGGGCTCGTCGTCGGCCACCACGGCCGGCGGCAAGAACATCACGACCGCCACCTCGGCCGCCGACCTCGGCGGGATGGACGCGCTGGTCGCGGCCGCGAAGAAGGAGGGCAACCTCCACGTCATCACGCTGCCGCGCGACTGGGCCAACTACGGCACGCTGATGGACAACTTCACCAAGAAGTACGGCATCAAGATCGAGGACGAGAACCCGGACGGCTCCAGCCAGGACGAGATCAACGCGATCACCTCCCGCAAGGGCCAGGACCGCGGCCCCGACGTGGTCGACGTGGGCACCGCGTTCGCCATCTCCGGCGCCCAGCAGGGCCTGTTCGCCCCGTACAAGGTGGCCGGCTACGACAGCATCCCGGCGACCATGAAGGCCGCCGACGCCACCTCGTACAACGACTACGGCGGCTACGTCTCGATCGGCTGCAACGCCAAGAAGGTCGCCGTCTGCCCGCAGACCTTCGCCGACCTGATGAAGCCCGACTACAAGGGCATGGTCGCGCTGAACGGCAACCCGACCAAGGCCAACGCCGCGCTCAACGCCGTCTGGGCCGCCTCCGTGGCGAACGGTGGCGGGCTGGACAACATCCAGCCCGGCATCGACTTCTTCGGCAAGCTGAAGGCGGCCGGCAACTTCAACCCGGTCGAGGCCACCTCCGCCACCGTGGAGAGCGGCGAGACGCCGATCACCATCGACTGGTCGTACCTGAACACCGGCTACACCGACAAGCTGGCCCCGAAGGGCATCGACTGGAAGGTCGCCATCCCGTCGGACGGCATCTGGGCGAACTTCTACAACCAGGCCATCAGCAAGTACGCGCCGCACCCGGCCGCCGCCCGCCTGTGGGAGGAGTACCTCTACAGCGCCGAGGGCCAGAACGGCTTCCTGAGCGGCTTCGCCACCCCGGCGGAGTTCGACGCCATGAAGTCGGCCAACACGCTGGACGCCGGCCTGGCCGCCAAGGTGCCGGCCCCGGCCAAGCCGTTCACCACCTTCCCGACCCAGGCGCAGCAGGACACCGCCAAGGCCGCGGTGACCGCCAACTGGGCCAAGGCCATCGGGGGCTGAACCAAGCAATGACTACGGTTCCCACCCCGGTGCCGACTCCCGCCGCCGTTGACACCAACGGCGGCGGGGGTACCCCCGGCACCGCAACTCCCGCAACTCCGGCCGCCCCCACGGCCACCCGCCGCCGTCGCGGCGGCCGCGCCTGGCTCGGCGCGCTGCCCCTGCTGGTGTTCTTCGCCATCGGCTTCGGGCTGCCCGCCGTCGCGATCGCCATCGGCGCCTTCACCACCTCATCCGACGCCCCGGGCGGCGGCGGCCACTTCACCATGGCCAACCTCAGCGACTCGCTGCAGGGCGCCTACCTGACCGCGCTGCTCGGCAGTGTGAAGCTCTCCGCGCTGACCGCGCTGATCGGCACCGCGATCGGGCTGCCGCTGGCGCAGGCGGTGGCCACCTCCCGGTTCAAGTTCGTCCGCGAGACCGTGCTGGCCGGCTCCGGCGTGCTCGCCAACTTCGGCGGTGTGCCGCTGGCGTTCATGTTCGTCGCCACCCTCGGCAACGCCGGTGAGGTCACCACCTCGCTGGGCCTGAAGGACTACGGCTGGAGCCTGTACACCTTCAACGGGCTGGCGGTCGTCTACCTCTACTTCCTCATCCCGCTGATGATCCTCACCATCACCCCGGCCCTGGAGGGACTGCGGGTGCAGTGGCGTGAGGCCGCGTACAACAACGGGGCGACGGTCTTCCAGTACTGGCGGCATGTCGCGCTGCCGGTGCTGCTGCCCTCCCTGCTCGGCGGCTACGTGCTGCTGTTCGGCGCCTCGTTCGCCGCGTACGCCACCGCCGAGGCCATGGTCGGCAGTTCGATCCCGCTGATCTCGATGCAGATCGGCGACGCGCTCTCCGGCAACGTGCTGGTCGGCCAGGGCAACCTGGCCCTCGCGCTCGGTCTCGACATGATCGTGGTCGCCTGCCTGGTGATGGCGATCTACCTGCCCCTCCAGCGCCGGAGTGCCAAGTGGCTCAGTTCCTGAACCGGCTGCGGCTCGGCCGCGGCCTCGTCCTGCTGCTCTGCGGCGTCTACTTCTTCGTGCCGCTCGGTGCGTCGCTCTACTTCAGCATCGACGACCACCACGGCAGCGTCACCTTCGACGCCTACACCAGCCTGCTCTCGGCGCCCGGGTTCCTCGACGCGCTCTACCTGAGCCTGGAGCTGGCGGCCGCGACCGTGGTGCTGCTGCTGGTGCTGCTGGTACCGGCGCTGCTGGCGGCCCGGTTGGGCGCGCCCAAGCTGCGTCCGGTGATCGAGGTGGTCTGCTCGATGCCGCTGGTGGTTCCGGTGGTCGCGCTCACCACCGGCATCGTCGGGGTGCTGCGCTGGGGGCCGGACTACCTGGCCAACACGCCGATCTTCCAGACCCTGGTGGCGATCCAGAACCCGAACTTCCCGGTGGTGCTGCTGATCGCGTACGTGCTGATGGCGCTGCCGTTCGCCTACCGCGCGCTGGACGGCGGGCTGCGCGGCGTGGACGTGGTCACGCTGGTCGAGGCCGCCCGCAGCTGCGGGGCGAGCTGGCCGCGGGCCGTGTTCTCGGTCGTGCTGCCCAATCTGCGCAGCGCGCTGCTCAGCGCCTCGGTGCTCACCGTGGCGCTGGTGCTCGGCGAGTTCACCACCGCCTCGATCCTCGGCTTCCAGCCCTTCTCGGTGTGGATCAACGCCTACGGCAAGACCGACGGGCAGATGTCCGTCGCGGTCTCGATCCTCAGCCTGCTGATCGTCTGGGTCGTCCTGCTGCTGCTCTCCGTGCTCGGCGGCCGCACCCGCAAGGCCGCGCGATCCTGACGATCCGTCAGATGACCGCGCGTTGCCGATCCACCAAGTGATTCCCAGGAGTTCACCGCCATGACCACCTCCGCCACCCCCGCACCACCCACCGGCGTGCCACTGCACCCCGGCAGCGCCACCGTCGAATTCCGCTCGCTGCGCCGGGCGTTCGGCGCCACCGTGGCGCTCGACGGCCTCGACCTGACGGTCCACCCGGGCGAACTGCTGGCGCTGCTCGGCCCGTCGGGCTGCGGCAAGACCACCGCGCTGCGGATCCTGGCCGGCTTCGAGACCCATGACTCGGGCGAGGTGCTGGTCGACGGGCAGGACGTCACCAGGATCCCCGCGCACAAGCGGGACGCCGGCATGGTGTTCCAGTCCTACAGCCTCTTCCCCCACCTGACCGCGCTCGACAACGTCTCCTTCGGACTGAAGATGCGCGGTGTCGGCAAGGTCGAACGCCGCTCCCGGGCACAGGAGTTGCTGGAGCTGGTCGGCCTGCCGCAGCGCGCCGGGCACTACCCGCACCAGATGTCCGGCGGCCAGCAGCAGCGGATCGCGCTGGCCCGGGCGCTCGCCCTGCAGCCGCGGGTGCTGCTGCTGGACGAGCCGCTCTCCGCGCTGGACGCCAAGGTCCGGCTCAACCTGCGCGAGGAGATCCGCCGCCTCCAGCAGGAGCTCGGCATCACCACCTTGTTCGTCACCCACGACCAGGAGGAGGCGCTGTCGATGGCCGACCGGGTCGCGGTGCTGCGGGCCGGCCGGCTGGAGCAGTGCGCCACCCCGAGCGAGCTCTACGCCCGCCCGACCACCGCCTTCGTCGCGGAGTTCGTCGGCACCATGAGCCGGATCCCGGCGCAGCGCTCCGGCGACGGCGTCGAGGTGCTGGGCCGCCGGCACGAGGTGGACGGCACGGTGCCCGCCGACGGCGAGGTGGAGGTGCTGGTCCGCCCGGAGAACGTGGCGGTCACCGCCGGCGGCGACGCGATCGTCACCGGCGCCAGCTTCCTGGGGGCGGTCACCCGGCTGACCGTCAAGCTGGCCGACGGCACCGACCTCAAGGCCGACCTGCCCACCGACCAGGCGGCCAAGCTGCCGGTCGGCGGCGGTGCCACGGTCTCGCTGCCCGACCGTCCGGTCCTGGTGGACCGCCGCGTTACGGTCGGGCAGTGAACACGCCGATGACCTCACCGCTGCAGAAGCCCGCCGCCGTCCTCTTCGACATGGACGGCACCCTGGTCGACACCGAGCACCTGTGGTGGGAGGCGACCAGCGAGATCGCCGCCGAACTCGGATACCAGCTGGGCGAGTCGGACGTACCGGAGGTGCTCGGCCGGGCCGTGGAGCACACCGCGGCCCATCTGGCGGCCGTGCTCGGCGACTCCTCGCCGGGGGCCGCGGTCATCGGGGAGCGGCTGAACGCCGCGTTCACCGTCCGGGTCGCCGCCCGGGTGGTGCCCCGCCCCGGCGCACTGGCCCTGTTGGAGCAGTTGCGGGCCGCCGCGGTGCCGACCGCGCTGGTCTCCGCCTCGCCGCGGAAGGTGGTCGACCTGGTGCTGACCCACCTGGGCCGGGACTGGTTCGCCGTGACGCTGGCCGCCGAGGACACCGAGGTGACCAAGCCCGACCCCGCGCCCTACCTCGCCGCGGCCGCCCGGCTGGGCCTGGACCCGGCCGCCTGTGTGGCGGTCGAGGACACCCCGACCGGCGTCACCTCGGCGCACGCGGCGGGCTGCGCGGTGCTCGCCGTGCCGTCCTCCGACGTGGCGATGCCGAGCGCTCCCGGGATCACCCTGCTCAGCAGCCTCACCGAGGCCGATCTGCCCCTGCTGGCCGCGCTGACCAGCCGCAACGCAGAATAGCCAGATGCCCTACGTCCTCCTCGTCCTCGCCATAGCCAGCGAGGTCTGCGCCACCAGCTGCCTCAAACTCACCGACGGCTTCAGCAAGTTGTGGCCCAGCGTCGGTGTCGGTATCGGCTACGTGCTCTCCTTCGCCCTGCTCGGCCAGGCCCTGAAGAAGATCCCCGTCTCGGTCGCCTACGCCGTCTGGTCCGGCGCCGGCACGGCCGCGGTGGCCGCCATCGGCGTCGCCGCCTTCGGCGAGCAGCTGGGCAAGGCGCAGTTGGCGGGGATCGCGCTGATCATCGTGGGTGTGATCCTGCTCAATCTGCGGGCCGGCCACTGAGGTGCGTCACACACAGGCACCGGGGCGCCACAGTCGCGGGTAAAGGTTTCCCCATGGATCCAACAAACTAGCGATTCATGGGAACCTAACGCGGTGTCATGGGCGGCAGCCGTCGTCGACGGGACCTACCACCCCTTCAGGGACACCCATGCGACGTTCCACCCGTCACCTCACCGTGTCGACCCTCGCGGCCACCGCACTGGTCGTCGGCACCGCCCTCACCGGGGCGGCGCCGGCGGCAGGGGCGCTGGCCGCGCCCGCGCACCGGCTCCCCGCTCCGGTGCCGGCCACCGCGCACCACCGGCTGCTCGGCCCGTTCCCGACGCCGTACACGATCGCCGACTGCCAGGCCCAGTTCCAGCGCTCCTGCTACGGCGCCAACCAGCTCCAGCAGGCGTATGACGAGAAGCCGCTCTTCGACCGCGGCATCACCGGGGCCGGCCGCACCATCGTGATCGTGGACTCGTTCGGCTCCCCCACCATCCAGCACGACCTGGACGTGTACAGCGCTCACTACGGCATTCCCAGCACCAGTGTGAAGGTCGTCCAGTGGGGCAACGTGCCCGCCTTCGACCCGAACAACTCGGACATGACCGGCTGGGCCGAGGAAACCACCATCGACGTCGACATGGCGCACGCGATGGCCCCCGGCGCCAAGATCGTGCTGATGGAGACCGGCGTCTCGGAGACCACCGGCACCACCGGGTTCCCGGAGATGATGGGCGGCGAGGACTCGCTGATCAAGCAGGGTGTCGGCGATGTGATCTCGCAGAGCTTCGGCACCGCCGAGAACACCTTCCCCGGCTTCGACCAGGGCGACTACTCCAGCCTGCTGAACCTGCGCGGCGCCTACAAGGACGCCCAGTCGCGCGGCGTCACCGTGCTGGCGTCCTCCGGCGACAGCGGCGTCACCGACTCGGCGCCCGACGGCTCCACCTACACCTACCCGACCACCGAGTGGCCGGCCTCCGACCCGCTGATCACCGGCGTCGGCGGCACCTCGGTGCACCTGGACACCCAGGGCAACCGGCTCTCGCCCGACACCGTCTGGGACGACCCGGCGCCCAACGACCACGGCGCCAGCGGCGGCGGCAAGTCCAAGGTCTTCCCGCGGCCGCTGTTCCAGTTCGGCGTGCAGAACACCGTGGGCAGCAGCCGCGGCGTGCCGGACGTCAGCATGCTGGGCGACCCGCTGACCGGCGTGTGGACCTACAACAGCTTCGGCCCGCAGGACAACGGCTGGGAGCTGTGGGGCGGCACCAGCGTCGCGGCCCCGATCTTCTCCGGCGTGGTGGCCCTCGCCGACCAGGCGGCCGGCCACCGCCTCGGCAACATCAACTACGGCCTCTACGGCCTGAGCGCCCTGCAGCGGGCCGGCGCGCCCGACACCGGCCTGACCGACATCGTCGGCGGCAGCAACACCTACGCCGGCGTCCCCGGCTGGCCGGTCACCCCCGGCTACGACCTGGCCACCGGCGTCGGCACGGTCGACGTGGCCAAGTTCGTCCCGAAGCTGGCCATGCTCGGCTAGCGACACCTGCCGGCACCTGTCGGCACCTGCAACACGTGCCACACCTGCAACACCGCTTCAAAGGGGCGCCCGTCACAGCGGGCGCCCCTTCGCCGTGCGATATCTTGATGTCAAGACGTTGTAGACACGGTAGACGTGAAGGCGGAGTACCGGTGACTGACTCAACCATCATTTACACGCACACTGACGAGGCCCCGGCCCTGGCGACGTACTCGTTCCTGCCGGTGATCCAGGCCTACGCCTCGACGGCGGGCGTCAAGGTGGAGACCCGCGACATCTCGCTGGCGGGGCGCATCATCGCGCACTTCCCCGAGCGTCTGGAGGAGGGCCAGCGGATCTCCGACGCCCTCGCCGAGCTGGGTGAGCTGGCCAAGACCCCCGGCGCCAACATCATCAAGCTGCCGAACATCTCGGCCTCGGTGCCGCAGCTGAAGGCCGCGATCGCCGAGCTGCAGGCCCAGGGCTACGCGCTGCCGGACTACCCGGACGACCCGAAGACCGACGAGGAGCGCGACGTCCGCGCCCGCTACGACAAGGTCAAGGGCAGCGCCGTCAACCCGGTGCTGCGCGAGGGCAACTCGGACCGCCGCGCCCCGCTGTCGGTCAAGAAGTACGCCCAGACCCACCCGCACCGGATGGGCGCCTGGACGGCCGACTCCAAGACCAACGTCGCCACCATGGGTGCCGACGACTACCGCTCGACCGAGAAGTCCGCGGTGATCACCGAGGCCGGCTCGCTGAAGATCGAGCTGGTCGCCGCCGACGGCAGCACCACCGTGCTGCGCGAGTCGGTCCCGGTGCTGGCCGGCGAGGTCGTCGACGCCGCCGTGATGCGGGTCGCCGCGCTGCGCACCTTCCTGGCCGCCCAGGTGGCCCGGGCCAAGGCCGAGGACGTGCTGTTCTCGGTGCACCTCAAGGCCACCATGATGAAGGTGTCCGACCCGATCTTCTTCGGCCACGTGGTCCGCGCCTTCTTCCCGAAGACCTTCGCCCAGTACGGCGCGGTGCTGGCGGCGGCCGGCCTCAACCCGAACAACGGCCTCGGCGGCATCCTGGCCGGCCTGGACGCGCTCCCGCAGGGCGCGGAGATCAAGGCCTCGTTCGACGCCGAGCTGGCCGAGGGCCCGGCTCTGGCCATGGTCGACTCCGACCGCGGCATCACCAACCTGCACGTGCCGTCCGACGTCATCGTCGACGCCTCGATGCCGGCCATGATCCGCACCTCCGGCCACATGTGGGGCCCGGACGGCCAGGAGGCCGACACCCTCGCCGTCATCCCGGACAGCAGCTACGCGGGCGTCTACCAGACCGTCCTCGACGACTGCCGCGCCCACGGCGCCTTCGACCCGGCCACCATGGGCTCGGTGCCGAACGTCGGCCTGATGGCCCAGGCCGCCGAGGAGTACGGCAGCCACGACAAGACCTTCGAGATCCCGGCCGACGGCACCGTCCGCGTGGTCGACGCCGCCGGCGCCGTGGTGCTGGAGCAGCCGGTCGCCGCCGGTGACGTCTTCCGGATGTGCCAGACCAAGGACATCCCGATCCGCGACTGGGTGAAGCTGGCCGTCAACCGCGCCCGCGCCACCGGCGACCCGGCCGTCTTCTGGCTGGACGAGGACCGCGCGCACGACGCCAACCTGATCGCCAAGGTCAAGCAGTACCTGCCGGAGCATGACACCAACGGCCTGCAGATCGAGATCATGGCCCCCGAGAAGGCCACCGCCTTCTCGCTGGAGCGGATCCGCCGCGGCGAGAACACCATCTCGGTCACCGGCAACGTGCTGCGCGACTACCTGACCGACCTGTTCCCGATCCTGGAGCTGGGCACCAGCGCCAAGATGCTGTCGGTCGTCCCGCTGATCAACGGCGGCGGCCTGTTCGAGACCGGCGCCGGCGGCTCCGCCCCGAAGCACGTCCAGCAGCTGGTCAAGGAGAACTACCTGCGCTGGGACAGCCTGGGCGAGTTCTTCGCCCTGGCCGCCAGCTTCGAGCACCTGGCGCAGACCACGGACAACGCCCGCGCCCAGGTCCTGGCCGACACCCTGGACCGGGCCACCGGCACCTTCCTGGAGAACGACAAGTCGCCGGCCCGCCGCGTCGGCCAGATCGACAACCGCGGCAGCCACTTCTACCTGGCCCTGTACTGGGCCCAGGAGCTGGCCAAGCAGACCGCCGACGCCAAGCTCGCCGAGGCCTTCGCCCCGCTCGCGAAGACCCTCTCCGAGCAGGAGCAGACCATCGTCGACGAGCTGATCGCCGTCCAGGGCTCCCCGGTGGACCTCGGCGGCTACTACCAGCCCGTCGTGGAGAAGGCGTCCGCCGTGATGCGTCCGTCGAAGACCCTCAACGAGGCGCTGGCTTCGCTGAGCTGACGCCACGGGTGCCCGTCGGGGCCCCGCCCCCGCTGACCGGATTCCGGTTCGCGGGGGCGGGGCCCTTCGGTGTTTCCGGCTACGCCAACCCCGGCCCGCCCGTCCGCCCGGGTGGGCCCGGGGCACCATCGGCTCTGACCGACCCGGGCCCTAGGATGCGGCGTCTGACACATGGTCGACAGGCGACGAGCAACGAGCGACAAGGGCGTGAGGCGTGAACATCACAGGGACCTACCAGCTGACGTCTGAGCAGATGTACCGGGGCCTGAAGGACGGGCTGCCGGGGCGTTTCATGAGAGTGCGGATCATCCTGGGGCTGCTTGCCCTCTGCGGGGTGCTGTCGATCGTCGCAAGCGGGACGCCGTTCGGGGTCGGGCTGCTGGTCGGAGCGGTGTTCCTGGCGATCTGGCAGCCCATCGCCGCCAAGCGCAGCCTGACCCGCGCCCTGGAACGCGACCCGAGCCCGGTCCAGGCCGCCTTCACCGTCGACGGCTGCTCCTTCACCAAGGCGCAGAGCCGCTCGGAGTTCAGCTGGGCGCGGTTCCAGAAGATCACCCAGAGCCAGGAGTTCCTGCTGCTCCAGCCGAGCAAGGTCCTGGTGATACCGGTCCCGAAGGCCGCCTTCACTCCGCAGCAGGGTGCCGAACTGACCGCGTTCCTGCAGCAGTTGCCCAACTACAGCGCGTCCTGAGGCGATTGGCACCCGTCAGCGGACCTCCAGGTCGGCCGGGTGCACGTTGAAACCTCCGTCGACGACCGGCGCGAACGGCGCCGGCGCCATGCAGGTGCCGACCACCGGCTGCACGGGCTTCCCAGCGGCGTCCACATCGAGGTTGGCGACACCCCAGGAGAAGCCAAGGCGGTCGTTGCCGTGGCCCGGGCCGTGGTAGATGCTCAGGCCGACCCGCTGGCCGACCGGCATGACGTCCGACTTGGTGATGACCGCGGTCACGGTGGCGACCCGGTCCCCGGTGACCAGGCAGTCCACGGCGGCCTCGGCGGTGCCGACCTCACCGGTCTCGACGACCTTGTGCGAGAAGCGGACGGTGCCGCGCGCATCGGTGGGCAGGCCATCCTTGATCTTGGTGCCCGGGAAGCCCCGAGTGTACGGCGCCGCCTGGGCATCGACGGTGAACCGGATCTCGTCATTGGGACGGAACGCGTAGAAGATCCGCGCCGACCCGCTGACACTCGCGAGACGCGCTGGGTGGTCGGCGCCCGTCGCCCCGGCATCCGCCGCCGGAGCGGCGGCGGTCAGCGTCGTGAGCGCGACGGCGGCGGCGGCGAGGGTGACGGCGAGACGGGACGTACCAGTGCGGACCATGACGGGCTCCCTTCCTCGACGGCCGCCCCGATGGCCGCCGTCCTGATGCCCCACCAGCTTCGCCGCCACCACGCCTCCCGGACCATGTGCCGATCGGCAGGTCCTGCCCGTGCACGCGCACCGGGGGTGTGCCGATCGGCACAGCCTGATCGGAGCTCGGAGCGTGTCCACCCTGGAGTAATCGGCCCGGCGCCTGGGCAGCAGCGTGCCATGACCATCCGTCCCCCACACCACCCCCACCACCCCCTGGAGCTGCACGAGCTGAAGGTGGCCGACCACGGGGTACTGCCGTTCGCCATCGGGTCGTTCGACAGCTTCGGGCCGCTGGCCCGGGCGTCCTTCCCGCATCGGCACGGCTTCTACGAGATCGTCCTGGTCACCGGCGGCAGCGGCGCGCATGTCGTGGACCTGGAGCGGTTGCCACTGTCGCCACCGCAGCTGTTCGTGATCGCGCCGGGCCAAGTGCACCACTGGGAGGCCGCCGGACTCGCCGGCTGGCTGATGCTCTTCAACGAGGACTTCCTACTCCCGCATCCCGAGGACGCCGAGGCACTGCGCACTTTGGCCACCCGCAGCCGGCTGCCCCTGCACCGGGAGGACTGCGAGCGGTTCGAGGCGCTGTTGACCGCGATGCTGGAGGAGTACCACGGTGTCGAGCCCGGTTTCGTCAGCGTCCTGGCCTCCTACCTGCACATCCTGGTGCTCCGGGCGCTGCGGCTGCCCGGGGCCGAGCCGACCAGGGCTTCGGCCGGAACCGCGGACCGGGCCGGGGAGTTGGCGGCCCGGTTCGCCCGGCTGATCGCCTCGCCCGGTGCCCGGGACCGCTCGGTGGGCACGCTGGCACGGGAGTTGGGCGTCTCGACCGGGCATCTGCATGAGGCGGTGAAGCAGGCCACCGGGCGCACGCCCGGCCGACTGGTCCGCGAGAAGCAGACATTGGAGGCCAAACGGCTGCTCCTGGCAAGCGACTTGACGGTCAGCCAGGTGGCGGAGCGAGTCGGGTTCGGTGATCCGTCGTACTTCTGCCGATTCTTCCGACGGGAGAGCGGGGTGAGCCCGGGCGCGTTCCGCCGGACCATGCGGGAGGCTCGTGACCAGCAGCCCATCCCGGGATACCCGCCCTGCCCGGACGAAGGTGACCGCAAAGAATCACCACGTTCCCCGAGTCCGGTCCATCGTCGCTGACGGGACACCCGCATACCTTGGCTGTCATGGCGTAGCCACTCCCCGATGAGCTGCCTGTGCCTCCAGGCGCACACCGCCACGACGGGCCGGGAACTCCCCGCACTCCCGGCCCGCCGGCAGCGCCTGCAGGGTGCGCGGGGCCGTCGGCACCCCCATGGCCGACGGCCCCGCACCACTGAGTTGAGCGCCTACCAAGGCAGCGTCCCCGAGGCGTCGAAGTACCCGCCCGTCGGCCCGTCCGGGCCCACCAGCGCCATCCGCACGATGATCTCCGCCCCCTCCTCCACCGTCTGGTGGCCCGAGTGGTCATTGAGGTCCGTCGCGGTGTAGCCCGGCTCGACGGCGTTGATCCGCATGCCCGGGAACGCCTTCGCGTACTGCACGGTGAGCATGTTCACCGTGGTCTTCGACGCAGGGTACGCGACGCCCGGGTACCCGCTGGCGAGGTCGGCCGGGTCGGACATCCGGGCCAGCGAGGCCAGGCCGCTGCTGACGTTGACCACCACGGGGGCGGCGGACTTCTGGAGCAGCGGCAGGAAGGCGTGGGTGACGCGCACCGTGCCGAAGACGTTGGTGTCGAACACCTCGCGGATCGCGTCCGCCGTCAGCTCCGCCGCGCCGATGATGCCGCCGTCCGGCAGCCGCTGCTCGATGCCGGCGTTGTTGACCAGCACGTCCAGTCCGCCGTCGGCCTCGATGGCGCGGGCCGCCGCGGTGACGGAGGCGTCGTCGGTGACGTCGAGCCGCACCGGGCGGGCGCCCAACTGCTCGGCGGCCCGGCGGCCGCGCTCGGCGTCCCGGCTGCCGAGGTAGACGGTGTGTCCGGCGGCGATCAGCCGGCGGGCGGTTTCGTAACCGAGGCCCTTGTTGGCTCCGGTGATGAGTGTTGTCGTCATGCCTCAAAGCTTCCACTCCCGGTCGGCTGGCGGCCAGTACCCCCGGCTTCCTGGGACTGCGGGTACCAGGAAGCCCGGCGGGCCGCGAGGCAGACTGGTGGGTATGGCGACGACGGAATTCGGGCGGGCGGTGCGGCGCTGGCGGGATCGGGTGCCGCCGGACGCGGTCGGGCTGCCCACGGGTGGGCAGCGGCGGGCGGCGGGGCTGCGGCGCGAGGAGCTGGCGCTGCTGGCCGGGATCTCCGTGGACTACGTGACCCGGCTGGAGCAGGGCCGGGCCGCGCACCCGTCGGCGCAGGTGGTCGAGGCGCTGGCGCGGGCGTTGCGGTTGGCGGAGGCCGAGCGCGCGCACCTGTTCCGGCTGGCCGGGCTGGCACCGCCCGGGCCGGACACCGTGCCCGCGCACCTCACCCCGAGCGTGCAGCGGATCCTGGACCGGCTCACCGGGACGCCCGCCGCGGTCTATGACGCGGCCTGGACGCTGCTGCTGGCCAACCCGGGCTACGCGGCGCTGATGGGCGATCCGTCCGGCTGGCGGGGCAAGATGCGCAACGGGGTCTGGCGGCAGTTCCTCGGCCCCGGCATCCGGGCTCGGCGCACCCCGCAGGCCCAAGCGGCGTTCGAGGCCGCGCTGGTCGCCGATCTGCGCACGGCGGCCGAACGCTACCCGGCAGACCAGCGGTTGCGCGCCCTGGTGGCCGAACTGCGGGCCGGCAGCGAGCGGTTCGTCGAGCTGTGGGACTCCGGTGCGGTCGGCCGCCATGAGACGTCGGCCAAGACCATCGACCACCCGCAGGTGGGCGCGATCACGCTGGACTGCGACATGCTCACGGTGGCCGGCAGCGACATGCACATCATGGTCTACACCGCCGAGCCGGGCACCGAGGACGCCGAACGCCTCGCCCTGGCCATGGTGTTGGGCACGCAGTCGCTGGTCGACCAGCCCGGCAGCGCGTGATCCCCCGCCCCGCCGAAGACGCCGGCGGGACGGAGGAAACTGGTGCACTGCCTGCTGAACGGTCAGACGCCGGCGGCGACCTGGCCCCAGTCGATCCAGCCCGGGTTGCGCACGTCTTCGCCGCCGTTGTTCATGAACGCGTTGGTCGGACCGTTGGTGACCAGGTAGTCCGCCAGACCGTCACCGTTCCAGTCCGCGAAGTCCACCAGGTTCTGGTTGGTGGTCACACCCGAGGCGATCTTCGACCGCAGCGTCCAACCACCGTGCCCGTCACCACCGTTGTTCACATACACCGTCACCGAGCCGTCCGGATTGAGGACCACGTCGTCCGCCCGGCCGTCACCATCCCAATCCGCAAACTGCACCCGGGACTTGTCCGTCGTCAGACCCGTCGCCACCACACCGTCATCCACCCAGCCACCGTGACCGTCACCACCACGGTTCAACCACACATGCACCGAACCGTCATCGTTCACCACGATGAGGACCGCGCCGCCGAGCCGCGGATCAGCTCGGTCGGGGGCGGCTACCTCCTGCGGGTCGCGGACGGCGAGCTGGACACCCATGACTTCACCGCCGCGCTGTGCCGGGCGCGCACCGCCTACCTGGCGCAGGACTGGCCCGCCGTCAGCGCGGCCGCCGGCCGGGCCATCGCCCTCTGGCGCGGCCGCCCGCTGGGCGCTGACCGTGCGCGCCATGGTCGAGCTGCTCGCTGTGAAGGAGGACCGGCTGAACCACCTGGAGTACGACGACCTGAGCGTGCGCCGCTCGCTGCGCATCGGCTACCAGGCGCTGACGAGCTCCGACCTGCTCCGGGACCGGGACGCCGCGCTGGCTCTGCGCCGCCTGGGGCAGCTGAGCCGCACCCACTACGAGGCACCGCTGGTCGCCCGGCTGATGGCGGTCGACCAGCGCCGGGCCGTTGCGGCACTCGACCGGCTGCACGACGCGGCACTCATCGAGGAGACGGATCTCGGCCGGTACGAACTGCACCATTTGGTCCGGGATTTCGCCCGGGAGACCGGACGCCGTCACCACGCGGAGCCCTTGGCGAATTTCTGACGGCCACACCCGGCGCTGCAATCGACACTGCAGCCGACACGCCGACCCAAAAGGGACAGTCATCTCGAATTGCGGACCAGTCGCACTCGCGGCCGCATTTCTCCATCAACTCCCGAAACCAACCGAGGCGTTCCCGAAATTACCTTCGCCAGCCGCTCTCACTTCTATGCTTGCGCAAGCGGGCAAATGATTTCAAGGGTGCCGGGATGTGCCCCGGACGGAGCGATCAGCCGCGCGGCCGGCGCGGCGCGCGGAGCACCGCGGCCAGGGCCATGACGTCCACCGGACCGCTGGTGTCCACCCGGTGCACCTCCCCCAGGGCGAGCGGCCGGGCGCCCTGTTCCCAGAGCTCCCAGTCGCCGGGGTGGCTGCCCTCGCGCTCGGGGTGGATCGGGTGCCGCTCGGCCATCCGGTCAATGAACCTGCGACGCGCCATTACCGGCTGGACGTCACACCAGATCTCATGCACCGTACGGGCGTTGGCACGGCGCAGGCCGGCCGCGACGACCGGACGCAGGTGGGCGAGGAACGGGGCGTCCAGCACGGCGCCGGCGGGGGCGTCCGCGAGCAGCGTCCAGAGGGTCTCGCCGGCCGCCGCGCCGAGCGAACGGCTCCACTCGTGATCCGTCGCACCTGGCGGCCGGGCGGGAGCGAGGATGTCGGCGAGGGTCTCCTTGACGGCATCCTTGCTGAACAGCGGCAACTCGAGCTCGGCGGCCAACTGGCGTGCCAGCGTGGTCTTTCCGGCGCCGGGCAGGCCGTTGACCAGGACGGTGAGCACGTGGTGACTCCAAATGGCGGTACGGAGGGCCGCGCACGCCACCCGTTCTGCGGGGTGGTACGTGCGGACATACGGTGGCAGTGAATCACGAGGCACTCGCCACCAACCCGGCATGACCGAACGGAGATCGGGTGATGGGCCGTTGGAAGGCGCTAGCCGTGCTCGGCACGGCTCAGTTCCTGATGGTGCTCGACACCGCGGTGATGAACGTGTCGATCAGCCAACTGGTGCACGACTTCCACACCGACGTCACCACGATTCAGGCCATCATCACGCTCTATGCCCTGGTGATGGCCGCTTTCATGATCACCGGAGGCAAGCTCGGCGACGTACTGGGACGCCGTCGTGCCTTCGGCATCGGCCTGGTGGTCTACGGGGTCGGCTCCCTGCTGACCGCGGTCGCGCCGGTCCTGTGGGTGCTGGCGCTCGGGTGGTCGGTCATCGAGGGGCTCGGCGCGGCAGTCGTGCTGCCGGCGCTGGCCGCCCTGGTGGCCGGCTGCTACCAGGGGCGGGACCGGGCCATCGCCTATGGCGTGATCGGCGGGATGTCGGGGGTCGGCATCGCGGTCGGCCCGCTGCTCGGCGGCTGGGTGACCACCTACCTCACCTGGCGCCTGGTGTTCGCCGGCGAAGCGGTGGTGGTCGTGGTGCTCCTGTCGTTGCTGCGCTGGATCGCCGTCCCAGCGGAGGCCGGACGCCGGATCCAGCTGGACGGCGTGGGAGCCGGCCTGTCCGCGGCCGGACTCGCCCTGGTGGTGCTGGGCGTCCTGCAGAGCAGCAGCTGGGGGCTGCTGCATCCGCGCAACTCGCCGTTCACCATCTTCGGGTTCTCACCGACCCTGTTCGTCATCGCGGCCGGCGGAGTGCTCCTCGCCCTGTTCACCAGCTGGGAGCGGCGCCGGGAGAAGCACGGGCTGATGCCGCTGGTCCGGCTGTCGCTGCTGCGGATCGCACCGCTGCGCGCCGGACTGGTCATGCTGCTGACGCAGAGCTTGATCCTGCTCGGGTTGTTCTTCGTGATCCCGCTGTACCTGCAGGTGGTGCAGGGGTTCAACGCGTTCGAGACCGGGCTGCGGCTCCTGCCCGTCTCGATCACCATGCTGGTCGCGGCGCTGGGCGGCTCGTCGCTGGCCCGGGTCGCCTCGCCGCGGCTGCTGGTGCGCTGCGGGCTGGTGGTCATGCTGGCCGCGATCTGCTGGCTGCTGGCGACCATCCGGCCGCAGATCGACGACCTCCAGTTCGCGCTGGCGATGGCGCTGCTCGGTTTGGGGATGGGGCTGCTGGCCTCGCAGCTGGGCAACGTCGTGCAGTCCAGCGTCGGCGAGGAGGCCCGCAGCGAGGCCGGCGGGCTGCAGAACACGGCGCAGCAGTTCGGCTCCTCGCTGGGCACCGCGCTCATCGGGGCGATCCTGATCGGGGCCCTCGCGGGCGCCTTCAACCGGAACATCGCCGCCAACCCGCAGATCTCCGACGCGGTGCGCGAGCAGACCGGGGTGGCGGTGGAGAGCGGGGTGAATTTCGTGCCCACGGACCAGGTCAGTGCCGGGCTCGCCAAGGCGGGTGTCCCGGCCGACCAGGCCCAGCATGTGGTGGACGCCTACGCGGCAGCGCAGCTCGGCGGCCTGAAGGTCGCCATCCTGACGGCGGGCGGGATCACCCTCGGTGGCCTGGCATTCACCCGGCGACTGCCGGCGGAACGCCTCCGGGCCGGCTGAGACACGCCTTCGGACCGGTCGCCACCCGGCGCTCGGCCGGTCAGGAGTCGGGCGGGTCCTGGCGTGGGCGTCGGCGGGTTCGCTGCCGCGCCGTCCGCCAGTGCTCCTTCATCTGGCTCTGCAGGACCGCCCACTGGCGTCGGACCTCGTCGTCCGGCGGGCGTTCGCCCTGGCGGATGCGCTCCAGCTCGTCCCACATCTCCCGGCCGAGCACGGCCGAACCGACCACCACCACCATGCTGCCGAACAGAAAGGTGATCATCGCGAAGACCGCACCGACCGGCCCGTAGCGGGTGGCGTACGAGCTGAACAGGTGAGGCAGGTAGACGGACGAACCCACCGAGTAGACCGCCCCCAGGACGGCCCCGACCAGGCCGAACGGCACCAGGTCCCGCCAGCCGATCCGCCCGGCCGACAGCACGGTCCCGCTCCAGATCAGGAAGACCGCCGTGAGCGGCGCCTGGCAGATGTTCGCCGCCAGTTCGAAGGGCCGGCGACCGAGGACGGCGTGCACCGAGCTCGAGAGCCCGATGTAGCACGTCAGTCCCAGGATCCACCACAGACCGTTCCTGGTGTTGCGCACACCGAGCGGCGCCAGCTCCCAGGTCTGTTCGAGCAAGCGCTGCGCCGCCCGCTCGAAGCTCAGCGCCGAGAGCACCAGGAAGAAGACGCTGAGCAGGTTGATGCCCGCGTCCACGCCGCCGCCGAAGAGGCTCCGGACGGCTTCGGCTCCCCCGCCGCTCAGGTTGTAGCGGTTGATGAGGCGCTGCGCCGCGTCCGGCCCGCCGAGGTGCCGCAGGAGCGAGGCCAGCAGCACCGCCAGCGGAATCAGCGCCGTGAGTCCACTGGACGCCAGAGCCATCGAGCGGTCGAAGCCGACGATCCGCTGGAACCGGTTCAGCACGCGCAGCGCGAAGGCGGGGCGCAGCCAGAAGGTCAGCGTCCGCACCAGGTACTCGCGGCTGAACAGGCTCGTCTGCGTCTCCGTTCCGGCGGCCCGGCTCCTCACCAACGGCCGGAGCGTAGCCCGGCCGTTGGTGAGGAGCCGGGATGGCGCGCCTGACAGCCCATCGGACGGGTGGCACAGCCCACCGGCGGCGGATGGCGGCAAGCGCCGGGCGCCGGGCGCCGGGGTCAGCGGACCGGCCCGGCCGCGAACGACGGACGACGGCGGCCCGCGGCGAACGGCGGGGTCGGTAGACCGGCTCGGCGGCGGACGACGGCACGACGGCCGGGGAACGGAGTCGGATGCCGGACTCAGTAGACCGGCTCGGCCGCGAACACGGCCGGCACGTCGGCGTCGGCCACCACGGCCCTGCCGCGCCCGATCGGAGCGCTCAGTCCGACGGTCCGGCCGCGGACCGCGTGCACCCGGAAGACCGCCGCGTCCGGCTTGAGCCCCTGCGCCTCGATCTCGCTATCCGGCAACGGGCTTATGCTCCACAACTCGTAGGCCGGGAAGACCGGAGGCTCGCTCGGCACCACGATCAGCGTCCGCACGGCGATCGGCGTCATGCCGTCGCCAACGGGCAGCACCCACCCGCAGCTTCGGTCCTGCGCCTCGATGGTGTAACGGCCCAGGTGTTCCCAGTAGTTGAAGAGCCAGACCGCCGGCTCGGCGAGCTGATCCCCGCTCACCGCCGCCGTGCTGTCGACCACGACCACAGGCCGGTCTCCAACCCACAAGCGGTAGCGGCCACGTGAGATCCCCATGTGATCCCTCCCGGTTCGACCGCCGGCCACGCCGACCGGCGGCAACCAGCCTCCAGGGGGCGCGCGTCGGGGGCAACAGGAAACGGAATGACATCATCCTTTCGTGTGCTCTTAGTGAAAACCTATGTAAGAGCCCACGGGCGACACGCCAACTCACCTGGTGAGGTAGATCGGTGACGTTACATCAGATTTCTCCCTCATCCTCTCTGTGCAGCAACCCACTTGGCCCACTCCAGCCCCTGCCTGAGCTCCACCGTGTCCGGGTCGCCCGGCCCGAGGTGGCGTTCGGCGTCCGCGACGATCGCCGTGAACAGGGCGACGGCCTGCGCCGGGCGGCCGGGACGGTCGGCGCGGGCGGTACGGACGGCGAAGCGGGCTCGGGCGCGCAGGCCTTCACGGGTGTGGGCGGTGCCATGGGCGGGGTTGCGGGCCAGGGCGAGGTCGGCGCTGGTGTGGGTGACGCGGTGGCAGGGGTTGGGCGCGCTGGTGCGGCGGGGCATGCCGGGCGGCACCTGGCCCAGCGCGATCTCGGTGTGCCGGTGGAGCAGCGGCAGATCGAGGTGGGCGGGGCCGTCCGGCACCCCGTCGCGCAGCAGGGCGAGAAGGGCGTCGGCGAAGAGCGTGGTGCGCAGGGCGGGCGGCGCGAGCGCCTTGCGCGTACGGTCGGCGGCCGTCAGCACGCTGACGTCACCGGCTGCCGGCAGGTCCAGGGCGAGGCCGGCGAAGCAGCAGTCCAGCCAGGCGAGCCGGTGCCTGGCCCGGCTCTGCTGCAGCAACTCCAGTACCTGCTGGGCGGGCAGGGCGGTGGTCGCGGCGTGCGCCTGGTCGGTGTCGGGCAGCGCGAAGTGCACCCTGCCGCCGTCCAGCACGCCGTGGCCCGCGTAGTAGAAGAGCAGCAGGTCGGCGGTGTCGGCGGCGGCCTCGCGCAGCGGCCCGAGAACCTCGTTGGCATCACGTGGATCGTGGATCCGGGTGATCCGGTCCCAGCGGAGCAGGCCGCGCGGGGCACTCAGTGCGTCGGCCAACTCGTCCACCGAGGGCTGGGCTTGGGGCAGCGCGTCCAGACCGGGATCGTGGAACTCCGCGACCGAGACCAGCACCGCGCGCGAGCGCAGCGGATCGGGCAGCAGGGCGGGCCAGCTCACCCCTGCTCGTCAGGGTCCAGGAAGCCTTCGAGGCGGTCCAGCAGGGTGTTGGCGTCAGCGACGCTGTCGGTGTCCAGCTTGAGTTCGGCGCCGTCCGGGCGGTGCAGGGTCAGCGACACCTTGCCGCCCTTGCGCAGCCGGGCGGTGAGCCAGAGCGTGAGCGGGGACAGCACCAGTGGGCCGAGCTCGGTGGCGTAGCGGACGGCGTCGGCCACGCCGCCCTGCTCGCCCGGCGCGGGCGGGACCAGCCGGAGCTCGGTCCGGCCGCGCAGAGCGGCGTCCTGGCTGAGGAAGTCGCGCAGGTCGCGGACGTCGGCGTCGAACTCCTCGGGGTCGCCGTCGAAGGCGATGGTGTACTGGTCCATGGGTGTCTCCAGACGGTTCCGACGATGCGTCAGCGAAACGATGCGTCAGAATCCAAACGATGCGTCAGAACCTATGTGTCAGAAGGCGGGCAGATGCGGCTCGGGGCTGGTCGGGGCCGGCGCCGGCCCGCCACCCGCGGCGGGGGCGGCGGCAGCCAGGAAGCGGTCGTCGAAGAGCCGGCGGTGGGTCGGCACCTGGTACGGCAGCCGCAGCAGGGCGACGGCCCGCTCCGGGGCTGCGAGCGAGCTGACGGTCTGCTCGACCCAGCCGTAGTGGCCGGCGGGCAGACCCTGGTGATGGGTGGCCGGGAGCGGAGTGAGGTTGAGGCCGGCCACGTTGGCGTGCACGACCGGCAGTTCGGCGGGTGGCACGGGCAGCGCGACGGCCCCGGCCGCACCCGCGAGCAGGCCTGCGGGGACGGCCGGGCCGGTGCCGAGCAGGGTGGCGCGCAGGCGGAAGGCCGGGGCGCTGAGCCGGGGCAGCGCGGCCTCCAGGGCGGCCGCCGCCCGGGCGGCGGCGGGGTCGCCGGGCAGGACCTGCGGCCAGGGCGGGGCGGTGTGGCCGGGTGTGGCGAGTCGGCGGTATTCGGCTGCGTAGCGCGCGAGTTCGGCGATTTCGGCGGGGCCGAGCTGGACCGGTTCAAGGGCGACGGAGAGGACCACCGGCTGGTCGGCGCCGGCCAGGGCCGCCCAGAGCGGTTCCCAACTGACGGACGACGGCTCCAGGTCGGCGGCGAGGACCGCGTAGCGGCGGTCGGTGTCGGGGCGTTGCAGGGCTAGGGCGGTGAGTCGGGGCCGGACTTCGGCGGCCTCGATCGTGGCGGGCCCCGTGGCGGGCCCGGCGGCGCCGGGCCCAGCGCCGTGCGCGGCTGCCGGGCCCGCGGTGGACGCGGCCACTGGCGCGAGCGGCGGGTTGAGCACCGCCAGCAGCTCGGCCTGGTCGGTGATCGGCCGGGCCGCGACATGGCCGGGCAGCGCGGCCAGCCGCTCGCGCAGCGCCAGGGCGGCGGTGTGCGCGGCGGCCGGGGTGGCTGCGGCGACCTGGCCGAGCAGCACGCACCGCAGTAGCCCGCTGCCCGGCTCGCTCAGGTAGCGCAGGTCCAGGCGGCTCGCCTCGCCGGGGCGGCACTGGCGCTGCAGCCAGGCGAGCTCGGCCCGCACCGCTTCGGCGATGCGCTGCTCCTCGGTGACGTCCGCATAGCCGCGGTGCTCGGCCAGCCCCTGGGCGGGGGCCAGCCGGAGCCCGGCCCAGGCCCAGCTGCCCGCGTCGGTGGAGTGCAGCAGCACGCCGTCAGGGCCTGACGAGGCGTCGACCATCCGTTACGCCTCCGTCAGCCGTTGTGGCCGTGGTGGTGCGAGTCGTGGCTCGGCGGCGACGACGCGGGCGGCTCGGGAGCGGGAGCAGGGGCAGGAGAAGGAGCAGGGGCGGCGGGCGGCTGGTCCTGGGGGAGGTGCTGGTGACCGTGGTGCGGATCGCCGTGCCCGCCGTGGTGCGGCGCGACCGGGCCCGGGATCGGTGCCTGGGCGGGGGGCTGGAAGGACGGCGGGGTGGTCGGGCCGTCCGCGCCCGGCACCGTGAACGCCGCGGCCGCGCCCGACGACGGGTCCTGCCAGGTGGCCTGCCCCGGGTACTGGCCCCGGGTCTGCCCCGGGATCGGCGCGGCGGTGGCCCGGGTGAGCGGCCCGGCGGCGGGGCCGCTGTCGGTGATGACGGAGCTGGCCTGCCGGTACTCGGCCTGCGGCGGCAGGCCGCTGCCGAAGCCGAACTCGACGCCGACCACCTGCTGCTCCAGCGCGGTCACCAGGCCCTCGCGGCAGAGCGCGTGCACCGCCTCGCGCATCGCCCGCACGTTCTCGGTGCGCAGCATCGCCCACGCCAGGTCGGCCTTTCCGAAGATGCTGCCGAGGGCGTCGCCGAGGAAGCGCGCGATCAGCCGCCAGCCGCGCCGGCTGCGCCACATCTGCCAGCCCAGGTAGAGGCTGGTGCCGTAGCGGAAGACCGAGATCACGGCCTCGCAGTCGCCGTTGCTGAGCGCCAGCCGGCTGTTGAGCTGGCCGTTGGCGTGACCGGTCGCCAGGCGGCGGTAGTTGACGCCCAGCGGGAAGCCGCGCTGGGCCGCCACTCCGCAGATCTTGTGATAGGTGGACTGGACGTCCTGCTCACTGCGGTCGTGCAGCAGGACCCGCCACTCGGCGATCGGCTCGGTGAGCTTGGAGCAGAGCAGCACCAGCCAGAAGACCAGTGGGACGTCGAAGAGCATCACGAACAGGAACGTCGGGTCGGGCCCGCTGCTACCGCCCTCCCCGTACATCGGGTTTCCGTAGGACGGCCCGGAGCCGGAGCTGCTGAACAGCGTGAAGAGCAGGATCGGGAACTGGACCAGGGCCGCGATGAAGGCGACCAGGGCCGCGCGGCTCCAGAGCCTGAGGACGGTCTGCCCGGAGACCCGGTCGTCGAGGACCGTCTCGACGGGCTCGTGCCGAAGGGTCTTGTCCAGGTAGGCGCTGTTGCCGTCGCCGCCCACCCAACCGGGGATGGGTAGGGCTCCGCCGTTGAGCATCGGTCTCCCCCGAGTTGTCGAACCATGCCGACCGGCACTGCCGGCCGCCGACTGCGCTGAGCATCGTGGCACAACACGGAGGGTGTGTCACTTCCAGTGACGAAAGCCGACGATGACGTTGCGCCGGGCGGTGGCACGGCTCGATGCCACCACCCGGCAGCGCGGCTCAGCGGCTCAGCGCGCGCCCAGCAGTCCGGGCAGCTCGGCGATCGAGGCCAGCACATGGGTGGCACCGTCGGCCCGCAGCCGCTCGGCGCCGTGCGCACCGGTGAGCACCCCGGCGACCACGGCGGCGCCGGCGCGGGTGCCGGTGAGCATGTCGTAGCCGGTGTCGCCGACCACCGCGACCTCGCGCACCGAGTCGGTCTCGGTGCGCAGCAGCGCGGTGAGGGCGAGGTCGGGGTAGGGGCGGCCGCGACCGGCGTCGGCGGGGCAGAGGGTCAGGTCGGCGATCTGCTGCCAGCCGAGCGCCGTCAGGATGCGGTCCTGGGTGGCCCGCGAGAAGCCGGTGGTGAGGACCACCGTGCGACCCTGGGCGCGCAGCTCGGTGATGGCCTCGGCGGCGCCGGGGATCGCCGCGCAGTGCCCGGCCTCGACCAGGTCGTGGTAGGCCTGCTCGAACGCCCGGTTGGCGCGCTGGGCCCGCTCCTCGTTGCCGAAGAGGTGCCGGAAGACGGAGATCTTGGACTCCCCCATGGTGGCCCGGACATGGGCGAGCATCGGCTCGTGCTCGGGGCTGCCGGGCTCGACGCCGAGGGCCAGCGCGGCCGCGTTGAAGGCCTGCTCGACCAGGCCGTCGTCGGCCACGGTGGTCCCGGCCATGTCCAGTACGACCAGGCGAATGTCGGAGATGCTCATCTGTGGGGTGCCTTTGCGGGTTGGTGGTGCCGGAGTGCAGGTCGAACCGACGCCCACCCGCACGGCGACAACGCTGCGCGGCCCAGGTGACGGCAGGGTTGCCGGACGGCGACCAGCACAGTAACAATCACCAAGTTGTACAGACAACAACCCCGCTCATCATGGACAACTGGACTACCGCACCACCTCCGCCCGCAGGTAGTTGCGGCGGCCGAAGTGCGGCTCGTCCACCGCGGTGAGCTCCGCCACCTCGAAGCGGTAGAGCGCCGCCGCCCCGCCGCCCGCCAGGAACTGCTCGCGTATCTCGGGCGTCTGGGCGAAGCTCGGATAGCGCTTCTGATAGGCCGTCAGCGCGGCCTCGGCATGGTGCCCCCAGGCCTCGCCGGCCCGCCCGGCGAGCTGCAGCCCGCGCAGCTGCTCACCGAAGGCCGGCGGGGGCAGGAAGACCGTCGCGGCGGCCCGGGCCTGCTCGGACAGGTGGATGCTGTGCCTGGTGGAGCGCTCACTGACGAAATAGAGCACCAGGTCGTCGTCGTACGCGTAGAAGGCGAGATTGGCGTGCGGCCCGTGCTCGGGCCCGGCGGTGGCCAAGGTGAGCACCATGGACTCGGCCAGCAGGCCCTCCACTCCCTGGCGCAGCTCCTCGGCGGGCCAGTCTCCCTGGAGGACATCGAGACGGTACGGCATGGCGTTGGTCCCTTCGACACACGATGCGCACCCGAGCCGATGCGCAACCGCTGGAGGCGGTTTCATGCTGCTCCTGCCGCCAGGGCCGCACAAGGGGACTTCCATGCCTGTGGATAACCCACCGGTTGTGGACGAATCCGCAGGCGCCGAAAGCAGCGCGAGGCCGGACCGACCATGCGGTCGATCCGGCCTCGCACTCGAGAACTCGCAGAGAACCCGCGCCTGAGAAAACAGGCGAACAAGACGAAGAAGGCACAGGGCCCGAGAGCGTCAGGCCGTCGCCGGCCCTGCCCCAAGGAACGGCCCCAGCGCGCCGCCCCGCAGCCGCTCCACCAGCGGCGCCAGCCGTCCCGCGAACGCCCCCAGCACCGCACCGGCCACGATGCCGACCACCAGGCCGACCACCACGTCATGCGGGTAGTGCACGCCGATCCAGACCCGGGACGCCCCCATCAGCACGGCGAACAGCATCGCCACCCAGCCGAGCCGCCGGTAGGCGAAGAGCAGCGCGGTCGCGGCCGCGAAGGCGATCACCGAGTGGTTGCTCGGGAACGACCAGTCCCCGACCCCGGGGCAGGTCTCCACAGTGACCGTGTGCAGCTGCTGGCACGGCCGCACCTCGTGGACCAGGCTCTTCAGCACCGAGTTGGCCAGGTAGGCGACCACCACGATGACCGGCGCGGCGAGCACCCGGGCCATCACCACCGAGTCGGCCCGGCGCGCCTGCCACCAGGCCCAGAGCATGAACAGGGCGAAGAGGCCGAGGCCGAGGTTCGACCAGACGTCGATCGTCTTGTCGAGCCAGTGCGGGGTGTCCTGGGCCCAGCCGGTGACGGTGGTGTAGAAGCCGCCGTCGATGCCGCTGCCGTCATAGGCGAGGAGTTCGGTCATCAGGCGTCACCACCCTGGCGGGCGGCCTTGCGGGCGCGGAGCATTTCGAGAGCAATCGGGATCACGGAGACAACTACTACCAGACCAATGATCGGCAACAAGTACTTGTCGATACTGGGAACGGACGATCCGAGCGCGTACCCGGCGAGCACCACACCGACCGACCAGACCAGGCCGCCGAGCACCTGCCAGAGGGCGAAGGTGCGCTGCGGCACCTCCAGGACGCCGGCCATCGGGTTGAGCACGGTGCGCACCACGGGGATGAACCGGGCCAGCACGATGGCCTTGGCGTGTCCGTACTGCGCCAGCAGCTCCTCGGCCCGCGCGACGCCCTGCTTCAGCGCCTTGCGCTCGCTGCGGGCCAGCAGCGCCCGGCCGCCGCGCTTGCCGATCAGATAGCCGACCTGCGCACCGGCCAGCGCGCCGACCACCGCGGACAGCAGCACCTGCCAGAGCACCAGGTGCGGACCACTGTGCGTACCGGAGACGCAGAGCAGGCCGGCGGTGAAGAGCAGCGAGTCGCCGGGCAGCATGAACCCGACCAGCAGGCCGGTCTCGGCGAACAGGACGACGGCGATCCCGAGGGCCCCGAATGCGGACAACACCGACGATGCGTCGAGGATGTTGACCGCGAGCACGGAGGAGGCAGCGAGCACGTTTGGCGGACCTCTCATACTGGTGGAGGCGGTCCTGCGGAACGCGCCCCAACCGTCTACAGTGACGTAGACGGTCTACACGACTGTAGACGAAGACTGGAGGTCACGTCGACATGCCGGAACTGCCAGCCGTGCGCCGCCCGTCGGGGGAACTGGAGGCGCAGGTGCTCGCCGCACTCTGGGCCGCCGACCGACCCCTCACCCCGCAGGACGTCCAGCTGGCCCTCGGCGGCGACCTGGCCCGGACCACCATCGCCACGATCCTGGCCCGACTGCACGACAAGGGCACCGTGGAGCGCACCCGAGCCGGCCGCGCCTACGCCTACACCCCCACCGTGCAGGACCCGGCCGGTCTGGCGGCCCGCCGGATGCGCACCGAACTGGAGCGCGAGCAGGACCGCTCCACCGTGCTGGCCCGGTTCGTCTCCGACCTCTCCGACGACGACGAGCGCCTGCTGCGCGAGCTGCTCGGCGACGGGCCGGCGAACGGGCAGGCCGCCGGTCGGCCGGCAGTCGGCGGGCAGAGCGGCGGGCAGCAATGATCGTCGCCGTCTGGGCCCCGTTCCTGGTGCCGTTCCTCGCCGCCCCCGCCGCCCGCCGACTGGCCGAGGCGCTGCCGCCGCGCGCCGCCGCCTGGGTGCTGGGCTGCACCGGGGCGCTGCTGGCCGGGGCCAGCGCCGCCTCGCTCGGCCTGCTGCTGGCGGGCGGCCTGCTGCGGATCCCCGCGGTGGCCGCGCTCGCCCACCTGTCGGTGCCCTGGCTGGCCGACGCCTCGCCCACCGCCATGGTGCTCGCCACCCTGGCCGGGATCGCCCTGGTGGTGACCGGCGCGCTGACCCTGCGCACCGCGCACCGGCAGTACCGCGACCTGCGCCGGGCCCGGGCCGCCCTGGGCCTGCCCCAGCCGCCCCGCCCGAGCCTGCGCGAGCTGTTCAGCCCCACCGACCACCACCCGCTCGCGGTGCTGGACGAGGACCACGCCGACGCCTACGCCCTGCCCGGCCGCCCCGGCCGCATCGTGGTCACCGCCGGCATGCTGCGCGCCCTGCCGGCCCCCGAGCGGGCCGCCCTGCTGGCCCATGAGCGAGCGCACCTGACGTCCCGCCACCACCTCTTCCTGGCCGCCGCCGAGTACGCCGCCGTGCTGCACCCGGCGCTGCGCCAGCTGCGCACCCCGCTCGGCTACCACCTGGAGCGCTGGGCCGACGAGGACGCCGCCCGCTCGGTCGGCGACCGCGCGGTGACCGCCCGTGCCGTCGGCCGCGCCGCGCTGGCCGCCTCCCGCACCCCGCGACGGGAGCGCCGGCAGCGCCCGCTGCTGGCCCCGGCGGCCGCCGCCGGACCGGTCCCCCGCCGGGTGGCCGCGCTGCTCTCCCCCGAGCCCGACGGGCTGACCGCCGCGCTGCCCGGCACCGGCAACCGTCGCCGGGTGGTGGCCGCCCTGGCTCTGGCCGCCTGCCTGGCCGTCAGCGCGGCCGGTACCGTGGAGGCCACCACCGACCTGCACCACGCCGTGGAGATCGCCCAGGCGAGCGAGGCCGGTGCGCGGCGCTGAGCCGGGCACGGCACCGACCCGCGCGCGACGGCCGACCCGCACGTGAAAGACGGAGGGGACCCCCCTTGAGCATCACCGTGCTCGGCGAGTGCGTCGCCGACGCCTTCGCCACCGACGGCCGCCCCGGCGAGCTGTCGCTGACCGTGCACCCCGGCGGCGGCCCCGCCAACACCGCCACCGCGCTCGCCCGGCTCGGCACCCGCACCCGCTTCCTCGGCCGGCTGGCCGCCGACCCGTTCGGCGCGCTCTTCCGCGACCGGCTGGCCGGCTCGGGCGTCGACCTGTCGGGCTGCGTGGCCGCCGCCGAGCCCAGCACCCTGGCGATCGCCGCGCTGGACGCCGAGGGGCGGGCCGGCTACACCTTCCACGCCGAGGGCACCGCCGACTTCCAGTGGCAGCCGGCCGAGCTGGCCGCCGTCGACCTGACGCAGTCCGTCGCCGTCCACACCGGCTCACTCGCCCTGGTACGCGCCCCCGGCGCAGCCGCCGTCGAAGAGTTGCTGGCCCGCGCCGGAGCGCACGCCACCGTTTCGATCGATCCGAACCTTCGACCGCTGCTGGTCGCCCCGGAACGCTACCGGGAGCGCATGGCCGCCTGGTGCGCCCTCACCGACCTGCTACGCCTGTCCGCTGACGACCTGGCGCTCCTCCACCCCGATCAGCCGATCGCCGAAGTCCTCGACCACTGGCACCAGCTGGGCGTTCCGCTGATCGTGCTGACCCTCGGCGAGCAGGGCGCGCTGGCCTCCCTCCACGGCGAACGGGTGCGGATCGAGGCCGCTCCCGTTCAGGTGGTCGACACCGTCGGGGCCGGCGACGCCTTCACCGCCGGGCTGCTCCACCACCTCTCCCAAGCCGGCCTGCTGGGTGGCCGGTTGAACGCCCTGACGGTCGATCAGATGGCCGACGCCTGCCGGTTCGCGGCCACCGTAGCCGCGCTGACCTGCTCGGTCGCCGGCGCCAACCCGCCCTGGGCGGCCCAGCTGACCACCCCCTGAAGGCCGGTGGCAAAAAGTCAGCCGCTGTCAACCCCTGGCACCACGTCCGAGGATCACCCGACGAATCGGCGGGCCAGCCCCGTACGCTGTGGGCGACAGGGCCGGCCCGACCCTGCCCCGGCCGAAACAGACCGGTGATGCGGCAACGGGAGCAGTCACCATGCGGAAGATCGCGCGCTCGGAGCGGAGCGACGACGGCGCCGGGCACCCCGCCGTCCCGGTGAAACCGCCCACCGACGAGACCCTTGAGCAGTGGGCGAACGGCGAGCGGCCGAGCCGGCCGCTCCGCCCCGAGATCGGCGACTCCTGGGAGCGGCTGCGCCGGCTCGGACTCGACCCGGGGCGTGGCCGCGACCCGCAGCACCTCGGGCCGGCCGAGATCGAGCACCGGCGCCGGGCCAGCGGTCTGGACCGGGTGATGCCCGCGCTGCGCTCCACCCTGCTCGACCCGGTCTGCGACCTGCCGCTGATCCTCGCCGTCTCGGACTCCGCCGGCACCCTGCTGTGGCACGAGAGCCCGCCCCAACTGCGGCGCAGCGCCGACCTGATCGGCTTCATGACCGGCGGCCACTGGGCCGAGGAGTCGGTCGGCACCAACGGAATCGGCACGGTCGCCCGCACCGGCCGGCCGCTGCGGGTCCAGTCCACCGAGCACTACCTGCACAACCAGCACGCCTGGACCTGCGTCGGCGCACCGGTGCGCGACCCGCGCACCGGCCGGGTCACCGGGGTGGTCGACCTCAGCGGCCCGGCGCGCGGCGTCCACCCGCAGCTGCTGGCGCTCGCCGTGACCGCCGCCCGGCTGGCCGAAACCGAGCTGCGGGCCGCCCAGTTGGAGTCGCTGCACCGGCTGCGCATGGTCGCCGAACCGATGCTCGCCCAGGCCTCAGGCCCGGCCCTGGTGGTCGACCGGGACGGCTGGACGGCCGCCGCCACCGGCCTGGCCGGCCCGATCAACCGGCTGCGGCTGCCGGCCGACGGCTGGGGCTCGACCTCGGTGCACTGGCTGCCCTCGCTGGGCGAGTGCGCGGTGGAGCCGCTGGCCGACGGCTGGCTGGTCCGGCCGCTCTCCGACTCGGCCGAGGCGGTCTCCGAACAGGTGCTGGGCGCCCGGCTGGTACTCGATCTGAGCAGCGCCGACCACCCCACCATTGCGGTCCGCGGCGGCGTCGGCAACTGGTCGCACCCGCTCAGCCCGCGCCACGCGGAACTGCTGCTGCTGCTCGCCACCCACCAGGCCGGCCGGACCGCCACACAGCTGGCCGAGGGGCTGTTCGGCGACCCGAGCAGGGCCGTCACGGTACGGGCCGAACTCTCCCGGCTGCGCCGCTACCTGGGTGGGCTGCTGAAGCACCGGCCGTACCGGTTCGCCGAGTCGGTGCAGGTGGAGGTGGTCCGCCCGTACGACGCCTACCAGTTGCTACCGGCCTCCTCGGCGCCCGGGATCCGGCGGCTGCGGGCGCTGCTGGACGGCGGCTCGGTGCTGCTGCCAGGCTGCCGCACGGTGCGCCCCGACCCCGCCGAGCCGGTGAGCCCGGCGATTCCCGGACCCCGGCGGCTCGGCTCGGCCTGACGGTGCGTCAGCGGTGAGGTGGACGTCAGCGGCCGGTGGACGCCAGTCGTCGCTGGACGTCAGTCCGGGTCGCCGATGAGCAGTGCGCTCAGCTGCGCGTCGGTCGGACTGGCATCCGGCTCGGCGCCCTCCGGAACCTCGGCATAGGTGCGCTCCAGCCAATCCCGCACCCGGGGTGCGGAGGCCTCCAACAGGGCGCTGCCGTACGGCGATTCGAGGGCCAGGTGAAGGGTGGCGCCGTGGCACGGGCAGTGCGCGGGCCAGAGCCGCACATCGCCCTGGCCGGTGAGCCCGCGCAGGCCGTCGCGGAGCAGTTCACGGGAGAACACCCAGTCCACCTCGTCCGGTCGCCCGAGGTGGAAGGTGACCAGGACCTCGTAGGGGCGCTCGGGTTCGTAGCGGAACCGGGTCGGCACGGTGCCCACCCGGTCGCGACCCAGCGCGATGCGCAGGGTCAGCACCTCCTCCACCGGCAGCGCCGAGCGAGGCGGTGACTGCGGTCGGGCCCCTTGCCCGACCGGGTGCGGGGATTGGCTGCTGGCGGACAGTGGATCGCGCGGCATGGCTGCTTCTCCGGAGCGAGAGGGAACGGCTCAGCCTGGCCCGGCCGTACGGCGGCTGGCAAAGGTTGCAAGGGGTTGCAGCGGGGACCTCTTCCGCACGGCCCGCAGACGCCGTCCCCATGCGGCCCGCTGGCGCCGCCGTTCGGATCGATCCAACAGACGGTTCGTCAGTTTGTGGACTTCCCTAGCCCATTCGGCCGAACCCGCCGACTTCTGAACCCACCTCGACACCCCGTACGTAACCCACCGCCGGTTACGCAGCGACGCCGCGCTGGTACTCTCGTCAGCCTGTCGAGATGGCGTGGACCGGTGGCATTGCGGTCCGCCGACGAGCGAGTGCCTGCCCGGGCCGAGTGGGGCAGCGGCAGCCGACCGGGAAGGCCGGCTGGGGAGGAGAGGGATCCGGTGACGCACCGGGAGAGCGCCCCCGCGGCGGAGCTGTCGACCGGCGAGGGGCTGACGCAGACGCTGACGCACGGTCGGCACAGCCGGCCCAAGCCGCTCGGTGGCCAACTGCGGCTGCCCGCGATCAAGGTCTCCGGTGCCGCGATGGCGATGTCCACCGTGGTCGGCATCAGCATCGCCACCACCTGGCTGATCACCGCCCAGCAGCGGGTCGGCTACGGCCCCCGGATGTCCACCGTGGGCGCCACGCCCACCGACGGCGGCATCCCCGGCGCCTCGACCCCACCGTCCCAGCTGGCCGGCGGCACCGCCCCGGCCGCGGGCTCCGCAAGCAGCACCACCCCGCTGAGCTCCGGCGCCACCGTCACCGCCCGGAACGACCGGATCGTCAAGCCCGGGGCCACCCCGCCCGCCGCCGGCGCTGCTGCCGGGCCCACCTCGGCGGGCGGCGGCGCGTCGACCTCGACGACGCCCGGCCCGGGTGGTCAACTGGCCGACCGGGCACCGGTGTCCGCACCGGCGAGCCCGCCGAGCGGCGGCATCGCGACCGGGCCCGCCGCCGGCGTCCCGTCGACTCCGGTGCCCGGCGCCTCGACGGCGGCCGATCCCGCGGCGGCGGCGGCGGCGAGCCCGACGCAGAGCACCCAGCAGCCCCGGCCCCCGTATCCGGCCGGCCTGACGCCGGGGACGCCCGGCATGACCCCCGGCATCACGCCCGGCATGACGCCCGGCCTCGTGGGCGGCCCCGGGCACGCGGACGAGTTCCACCCCGGCGCCGGCCTGCCCGGATCGCCGACCGCACCCACCACACCGACAACCTCGGCGCCCGCAACCCCCGCCGTCCCAGCACCCCAGCCCGCCCCCGGCACCTCCCGCTACGGCACCCCCGCCTACCCGGTGCCGGCGCCGAGCCTCGCCGGCTGGGGCGGCACGGTGGCCTCCGCGGGCCTCGGCCAGCGGCACACCGTCACCCTGACCGTCACCGAGCCGCTGGCCGCCATGGAGACCGAGCTGCGCCTGCCCCGCACGGACGCCACGGCGGGCGCGATGACCTGGAGCACCCTGCCGGGCGCCCGGGTGACGCTGCTCCAGCAGGGCGACACGGTGGTCTACCGGTTCGCGCCGCCGCCCGGTGAGGACGTGCTGCCCGGTACCTACACCTTCACCGTGCAGGGCGCCCGCTCGGCCACCCCGGGCGTCGGCGACGCGACCGGCCGCTGGACCGCCTCCGGCTTCGCCCTGCGGTCCCCGCAGGCGGTGGCCGCGCACGGAGGGTTCGCCGCGGCAAAACCTTGACCGCCGTCGCCACACAACGGTGACCGCCACCGCGACCGCCGTCGCCGCACAACCGTGATCATCGCCGCGGCAAAACCGTGATCCCTTTCGCCGACCCACTTGGTTAGGCTGGGCGTGGACCGGCGCATCGAGGGGCTCGCGTACATCTACCGTGCGCTCCTTGGGCTCTGAGTCCACGCCAGATGACGCTGTGCCACCAGCCGTACACCGTCGTGCCCCAGGTCACAGGTCACCAGGCCACAAGCCGCCGGACCGGACGCCGCAGAGCCGAGGAGGATCACGTGACCGAGACGCTGACCCCTGGGGCCAACGCCCCGCTGGCCGCCGTCCGGGTGACCGTGGAGGTGACGGCCCCTCAACGGCTCGACGTCTCGGGACTGCTGGTCACCGCTGCCGGCAAGGTTCGCTCCGATGCCGACCTGATCTACTACAACGCCCCGCACCGCTCGGGCGTCAGCCACCGCCCGGCCACCGGCGCGATCCCGGGCGCCATCACGGTGGACACCTGGGCGATCCCCGCCGACATCGCCAAGGTCGTGGTGGCCGCCAGCCTGGACGACCCGGCGGCCGTCTTCGGCGGTGCCGAGCCGACCGCCACCGTGCGGGACGCCGACACCGGCCAGGTGCTGACCAGCTTCACCCCGCCCCGGCTGACCCAGGAGAAGGCCCTGGTGGTCGTGGAGCTCTACCGGCGCGGCACGGAGTGGAAGATCCGCGCCGTCGGCCAGGGCTACGCCGAGGGCCTGGCCGGCATCGCCACCGACTTCGGCGTCACCGTCGACGAACCGGCCAGTGCCACGCCGCCGATGCCCGCCTACGCCCCGCCGGCGGCGCCCGACGCACCCCCGCAGCCCGCCGCGCCGCCCCGGGTGACCCTGGACAAGGGCCGGGTCAGCCTGGTCAAGGGCGACTCGGTGTCGCTGGTCAAGAACGGCGGCCCGGTGCTCAGCTCGGTCCGGATGGCGCTGGGCTGGCAGCCCGCCCGCCGGGGCCGCAACATCGACCTGGACGCCTCCTGCATCGCCTTCGACGCCCAGCGGGAGCGCCTGGAGACCGCCTGGTTCATGAAACTGAACGTCTTCAACGGCGCGATCCAGCACACCGGCGACAACCTGACCGGTCGCGGCGGTGGCGACGACGAGGCCATCGACGTGCACCTTGACGGCCTGCCGCCCGAGGTGTGCGGGCTGGTCTTCGTGGTCAACTCGTTCTCCGGCCAGCGCTTCACCGACGTCCAGAACGCCTACTGCCGCCTGCTGGACGCCGTCACCGGCGAGGAACTGGTCCGCTACGACCTGACCACCGCCGAGCCGGCCACCGGCGTGGTGCTGTGCAAGCTGATCCGCCAGCACTCCGGCGAGTGGGTCATGACGGCCCTCGGCCACTACGTCGACGCCCAGACCGCCCGGGGCATGGTGAAACCGGCGGCCGCACTCCTCTAGGCACCCGGTAGCATTGGTTGCTTGTGCCCGTCCGGCGACCCGAGGTCAGTGAGAAGTGAGCCAGCCGCAGTCCATCACCACCGCGCAGGTCATCGATGAGGCCGGCCGCCGGCGGACCTTCGCCGTGATCTCCCACCCCGACGCCGGTAAGTCCACGCTGACCGAGGCCCTGGCGCTGCACGCCCGGGCGATCAACTCGGCCGGCGCCGTCCACGGCAAGGGCGACCGGCGCGGCGTCACCAGCGACTGGATGGAGCTGGAGCGCGAGCGCGGCATCTCCGTCACCTCCGCCGCGCTGCAGTTCGGCTACCGCGAGCAGGTGATGAACCTGGTCGACACCCCCGGGCACGCCGACTTCTCCGAGGACACCTACCGGGTGCTCTCCGCCGTCGACTGCGCGATCATGCTGGTCGACGCGGCCAAGGGTCTGGAGGAGCAGACCCGCAAGCTGTTCGCGGTCTGCCGGCACCGCGGCGTCCCGGTGATCACCTTCATCAACAAGTGGGACCGCCGCGGCCGCGAGTCGCTGGCCCTGCTGGACGACATCGAGAACATCCTCGGCATCACCCCGGTCCCGCAGGTCTGGCCGGTCGGCCCGGCGGGCAACTTCCGCGGCATCGTGCAGGCCTCGGACACCGACCTGATGCTGCGCTACACCAAGGTGCCGAGCGGCACCCACGTCGCGCTGGAGGAGACCCTCTCCGCCGCCGAGGCCGCCGAGCAGGAGGGCGAGCTCTGGGAGACCGCCCTGGAGGAGCTGGAGCTGGCGCTCAGCTCCGGGCCCGGCTACGACCAGGACGCCTTCCAGGAGGGCAAGATCACGCCGGTCTTCTTCGGCGCCGCCCTCACCAACATCGGCGTCAAGCTGCTGCTCGACGCGGTGGTGGAGCTGGCCCCCGCACCCAGCGCCCGCCCGCTGGCGGAGGCCGGCGTGCGCGAGGTGACCGACGACTTCTCCGGCGTGGTCTTCAAGATCCAGGCGAACATGGACCCGGCGCACCGCGACCGGATCGCCTTCGTCCGGGTCTGCTCCGGCGTCTTCGAGCGCGGCATGAACGTCACCCGGGCCGCCAGCGGCCGCTCCTTCGCCACCAAGTACGCCTCCACCGTCTTCGGCGCCGAGCGCACCGTGGTCGACACCGCCTACCCCGGCGACGTGGTCGGCCTGATCAACGCCAGCGCCCTGCGCGTGGGCGACACCCTCTACACCGGCCGCAAGGCGACCTTCCCGCCGCTGCCGGCCTTCGCCCCCGAGTACTTCGCGGTGGCCCGCCCCAAGGACATCTCCCGCTCCAAGCAGTTCCGCCGCGGCGTCTCCCAGCTGGACGAGGAGGGCGTGGTCCAGGTGCTGGTCTCCGACCGCCGCGGCGACCAGGCCCCGGTGATGGCGGCTGTCGGCCCGATGCAGTTCGACGTCGTCCTGCACCGCATGGAGCACGAGTTCTCGTCCCCCATCACCCTGGACCGCCTCTCCTACCGCCTGGCCCGCGTCACCGACGCCGAAGGCCAGGCCGAGCTCGCAAAGGCCCGCCTCACCGACGCCGAGGTCCTCACCCGCCGCTCCGACGAGGCCCTCCTCGCCCTCTTCGCCGACAAGTGGCACCTCAACGCCTTCCAGCGCGCCAAGCCCGACATCCGCCTCGACCCCCTGATCGCCACGGCGGACTGACCCCAGCCCGGCAGTGAGCAGAAGCCCGGCGCACGACGTGCGCCGGGCTTCAGCCATTCACGCCCCGCTCCGCCATGTGATCGCTCCATCACGGTGCATGATGATCACCATGACGCATGAACTCCCCGACTAGGCAACGGTTTCGCAGAACGAGATCCTGGAGGAGGTGTTCCTCGACCTCATCACCCCAGAGGGCCTCCGAGCCGAACTCATCGAGGGAGAGGTCATCGTGTCGTCACCCCCGGACGGCCACCACGAGCACTGCCTCAGCCGGTTCCTGTGCCAGGTCGCGCGAGAATCCGCCACGGACATGCTGGCATCCGGCAGCAAGGGCCTACTGCTCCCCGGCGGTGAGCACCGTCCCAGGAACTACGCCATCCCCGACGCCACCATCGTCCCCCTCGAACGGCGCCTCTTCCGCGGCGGCCCGCCCTGGATGGACCCCGCCGGCGTGACCATGGTCGTCGAAGTCACCTCCAGCAAGCCCCTCCAGGACCGCATCGCCAAGCGCCACTGCTACGCGCTCGCCGGGATCCCGCTCTACCTCCTGATCGACCGCGACGAGTCCCGGATCACGCTCTTCTCCACCCCCGAGGGCGACGACTACACCGAGTCCCAGAGCGTCGCCTTCGGCAAGCCGCTCCCCCTCCCCGAACCCTTCGCCTTCGAGCTGCGCACCGACGACTTCCTCTGAATCAGCGCGGACGCAAAGGAGGAACCCGGCCAGGTGCTCCAACCCCCGCCCAGACTCCCCTTCCTCAGCGGTGGCCGCGGGTCTCAGTCCGCTTCGGGTGCCCGCTGCCAACTCGCGTAATCCACAGGATCCGTCGTTCATCATCGACGGCGTACCAGATGCGACCGCCGCCGGTCACCTCGTACTGCCACTGATCAAGCACCGCACCGCCGAGCTTCACGGTGCCGAGCGCGCCCTTCAACGGGTGCTGCCGCTGGTCGACATGGCGCGGCTCACCCGTCATAGCGACCCAGGCTCGGTCGAGGTTGTCCGGCACCTGCTTGAGCAGTTGCTGCCATCCCACGAACGCCTGACGATCAGCAGCTCGCACTGTCCACGGCCGGGGCCGCGCGAGCTCCTACCCTCGCCCGGTCACGCCGTACCTCCAGGGTCAGGGCGATGAAGCTCGGGGCCGTCACCTGGGAAGGGGCCCTGCAACTCGTGGGCCAGCTGCGGGTCGGACCACACCTCGGCCGTGGCCCGCCATGATGCGAGGTTCCGAGCGAATGGCAGCAGCAGGCCGGTATCGGCGCCAGCGACCAGGTCAGCGAGCAGTTCCCGAACACAGCTGGTCCGCTCGGTCTCGGACAACCAGTGCAGCCATGGCAGTTCCTCGGCGAGCACTTCCTCCGCCAAGCCGCGATCCCGGCGGGCGAGGATCGCCAGCGAACGGGCCGCGATACGCAGACCGGACGCCGTGGCGTCGAAGCGCTCGGCCCGCATCAGAACGAGGTTCTCCTCGTCCCGACGCTCCAGTATCACGTCGGCGTCGTCGAGCGAGGGCAGCACCTGAGAAGGGCCACGCAGAAAGGCGCTGTAGGAGAAGGCCTGGACAGCCATGAGCCCAGGCTATCTGAACTACTTCAGATAGCCAGCCCACGGCGCGCCGCGACACCCCCTACCCCGCCACCACCCCGTCCGCCACCAACCCCGCGAGCACCGCCTCCCCCAGCGCATGGACGGCCGACTGCGGGCGGACCATCACGGTGAACTCCTTGATCCGGCCGTCCTCGCCGAAGTGCAGCAGGTCGACCCCGTGGATCTCCTTGCCGCCCACCACCGCTCGGAAGAGCAGCACCGCCGACGGGGCCTTGGTCCCGTCCCCGCTGGTCTGTGCGCTCCCGTCGTAGCGGCCCACGTACCGGAAGTCCTCGAATGTGCGCAGCAGGACTCCGAAGAGCCCCAGGACCAGCGGTTTGCCCTCGAACGGGGTGAACTTCACGGGGCTGTAGAAGCGGATGTCGTCGGTGAACAGGTCGTCCAGTGCGGCGAGGTCCCGGTTGTCGACGGCTGCGCGGAAGCGGTCTGCGGTGGCGTTCATGCTCCATGCCCTCCCTGCTCAACAGAGCTACTCATCAAAGCCGCTCAACAGAGCAGCTACTCATCAAAATGACTACTCACTTTTATGAGTACCATGGCCACCACAACCCGCACCAGAGGCACCGGCGAAGGAGGCCACCCCCCATGGCGCTACGGCACGCCGTGCTCGCCGCGCTGCTCGACGGAGAGATCAGCGGCTATCAGCTGGCCAAGGCGTTCGACATCGGCGTGGCGAACTTCTGGTACGCCCAACCGCAGCAGCTCTACGCCGAGTTGACCCGACTGGAGAAGGACGGACTGATCAGCGGGCGCGAGGTCGTCCAGGAGAACCGGCCCAACAAGCGGGTGTTCCGGGTGACGGACACCGGCCTGGGCGAGCTTGAGCGGTTCACCGCCGCCTCCGCCAAGCCCTCCGTCATCCGCGACGACCTGCTGGTCAAGGTCCAGGCCGCCGACCGCGTCGACACCGGGACGCTGATCGCCCAGCTGGACGAACGCGCCACCGCCGCCCAGGCCAAGGTGGAGCTGTTCGAGGAGCTGCTGCGGACCATGCGCGGGGAGCGTACGGAAGCGGAGTTCCTGCGCCACGGCGAGCACATCGGCCCGTACCTCACCTGCCTGCGCGGCCTCGCCTTCGAACAGGGCAACCGCGACTGGTGCCGCAATACGATCACCATCCTGCGCAACCGGCATGCGGTCGGCCGTACCCAGCACTGACCACCCCGCCGGTCCGCCAACTGCCCCTTGTACCAACGGCCGTGCCCTCGGGCAGCCGATCGTGCCCCTGCCCCTGCCCCTCCGTACCTTCTCGGCAGGCCCCCGCTCCCGTAGAACGAGCAAGCAGCCTGGAGGAAGAGGCGGACATGCATGCCAAGGAACAGCCGGAGAAGAGCCCCAGCCAACGACGCCAGCCGCACACGCTGAGCCAGGATGCCGCAGAAGTGCGGTCTGCCGGTGGGGAGTTGTCCCCGCAGGCGGTCGCGGCCCTGCAGCGCAGCGCTGGGAACGCGGCGGTGGCACGGATGATCGAGGAGCAGCGCCGCGGCGACGCACCGGCTGTGCAGCGGTCCGCGGTGCACGGTGTCCTGCGCTCGTCCGGGCAGCCGCTGGACGAGCCGCTGCGCACCGAGATGGAGGCGCGGCTCGGCGCGGACTTCTCCGATGTCCGTATCCACACGGGGAGTTCGGCCCGCGCTTCCGCTGCCGAGGTGGGCGCACGGGCCTACACCAGCGGCAACCACATCGTCATCGGGGACGGCGGAGCCGACAAGCACACCCTCGCCCATGAACTCACCCACGTCATCCAGCAGCGGCAAGGACCGGTCGCCGGTACCGACAGCGGTGACGGGCTGCGGATCTCCGACCCCGCCGACCGGTTCGAACGAGCGGCCGAGGCGAACGCGACGCGGGTGATGCAGCGTCAACTCACCTCCTCCGAGGAGACGCACGAGGACGAGGCCCGCCGAGCCACCGGAACGACGGCGACCGGCGGCGAGGTCGTCCAGCGCTACACCACCGCTCAGGATCCGACGCTCGGCAAGGTTCAGATCTCCCAGAACGGGAGCTTCGTCATCCAGCCCGACGCGCAAAGCGTCTGGGTCCGCGACGACGTACCGGCCGGCCAGCTCGCCACCGCACTGCAATCAAGGAACCAGCAGATGCAGATCAACGAGCGGACGTACAACCGGTACTGGCTCGGTGGCCCCATCCTGCTCGACTGCCTGCACGCCGCCGAGGAGATCATCAACAACCGGGTGGGACAACTCGGCTGGGGCGAGGGCGAGTACAGCAACATCGACATCACCAAGCGTGGCAACGTCGTTACCGAGGCGTTCGGCCAGTCGGACTCGTCCAACCGACGGCAGGCGCGTGCCTTCGCCGGCGCCCGCAACGAGGCGGCCAACCCGCAGCCCGGCGAGGCCTTCGTGATCGTCGCGACCAAGCCGAACGGCACGGAGATGAGCCAGTTCCACGCCGCCGCCGTGGTGGCCCGCGACGGCCAGGACTGCGTCACCCTGGAGGTCTGGTCCGACAACGGCAACCCGCCGGCGCAGGGTGCCGCCAACGCCGCGATGTACACCGTGGCGGACCTTGCGAGGTCCTTCCACAACGCCTACGGAGGCGAGGGCGCCTACTTCGGGGAGGTCGGCCCCATCACCGTGGTCGTCCGACCCGCGGGGGTGTAGCCCCTACCCCCGCCAGCCGCACCCACGCCGCCCCGCAGCCGCCCACCCCCGACACCGTCAGCCGATGAACGCAGACGTCACGCGGTCATTGACCACCGTGACACGCACCCTGAAGGTCCGGAACTCAAAGGTGAACGGCCCGGAGCTCACCCCGTCCTGGCTGATGATCTGCAGTTCCCGATGCTCCTTGGCCGCCTGCGCACGGGCGGCCTCCAGCGTCAGCCCGACGTACTGACAGGATCGCGTATCCGGGCTGAGCTCGATCGGCGGCGGCGCGGCACCGGACGCCGCAACGGACGCGGGAGCGGACGTGGCAGCGGACGCGGGAGCGGACGTGGCAACACAGGTCGGTCCCGTGGGCGGGGCGGCGGCCGGCTGCGCCGACACCGAGGTGACCATCGGACGGGATGACGATCCATCAGCGACCTGGACCGCCATCACCGCGCCGGCCGCGAGGCAGCCGGCCACGAGCCCAAGTGCGCTGGTGCGCACCCGCCGACGCCTTCTGACGCGCGTGGTGACGTCCGCCAGGCTCACATCGAGTGGCCCGGCTTGCTCTGCTGTGTCGAGCAGCAGCTGCTTGACGGTGTTCAGCTCATTCGCCATGTCCATCCCCATCGAGATTGGTGAGCACCAAGACCTTGCCGAGCCTTGCGACGGCCTCACTCAGGTGCCGCTTGACCGTCCCCGCGCTGCAACCCAGCCGGTCGGCCACTTCGGCCACCGGCAGGTCCTCGTAGAAACGCAGGACCACGCACGCCCGTTGGCGTGGGGAGAGCGCGTCGAGCGCGTCGACGACGTCCAGCCGGTTCCCGCTGCCGGCGGTGAAGTCGCCCGTCGAGGTGGGCGTCGCCAGGCGCGGGAGCAGGCTCGTCCAGCGAGCCCGGCGACGGTGCTGGTCGAGGTAGCGGTTGAGCATGACGCGACGTACGTAGGGCTCCGCGGACGCGACGTCCCAACTCCGCCGCGGCTGGGCGAGCACCCGGACCAGCGCCTCCTGCACCAGGTCGTCGGCTTCCGTGCGGTCGCCGCACAGCAGGTATCCGTACGGCTTCAACGCGGATCCCCTGGCCTGCAAGAGCTCGCCTGCAACGTCATGCCAGTTCACCCCTCACCTCTTCCTTCTTTACGTTCCATCGACTCCCACGAACGACCGCCGCATTTCGTTGGCCCCTCTCGCGTTTCCGCCCGTTGTCTGAACCGACGGCTACCCAAAGCGATGAGGGTGCTCAGGATCTGCTCCGGCAGACCTGAACACCCTCGCACCGTGCCCGGCTCGGCAATTGCCCATCGTTCCGGGGCGCCTGAGCACTCGTCCGCGGCGGGGCAGCTGCTGCTCGCGCCCGCCGCTCCACCAAGTCCTCAGCCCACCGCCCGCTTCACCAGCTCGGCGATCCGCTCCTCCACCTCTGGTGTCACCTGGGTCAGGGCGAAACCGGCCGCCCACATCGGGCCCTCGTCCAGCTTCGCCTGGTCACTGAACCCGAGCGTCGCATAGCGTGCCTTGAACTTCTCCGCGCTCTGGAAGAAACAGACAATCTTCCCGTCCAGCGCGTAGGAGGGCATCCCGTACCAGAGCTTCGGCGCGAGGGCCGGGGTGCCGGCGGTGATGACGGCATGGACGCGCTCGGCCAGGATCCGGTCCGAGTCCTGCATCTCAGCGATCTTCGCGAGCACGTCCCGCTCCGCCTCCGCCGCCTTCTCCGCACGCGAGCTGCGGCGAGCGGCCGTCTTCAGTTCCTGGGCGTGGTCCTTCATCGCGGCCCGCTCCTCGGCCGTGAACCCCTCGTGCTTGCCGCTATCGCTGCTGCTCATGGACGTTTCCCCGTTCGTGATCGACGATCTCAGGTGTGGACGAGTCCGGCGGATCAGACCGCGGCTGCCAACGATGCGGTGACATCCCAGGCGAAGCCGTCCGGGTCGGTGAAGGGCTCGCCGGCAGTGCCGATCACCAGCCGGTGCGAGCCGGAGCCATCGGGAGCGACGCCGACCTCCTTGGCGAGGGCACGACGCCGGTACAGCGCCAACTTGACCGACCCGGTGGCGAATTCGACGTACCGGCTGCCGAAGCTCCTCGTCACGGTGAAGCCCCGCTCGGCGTAGAACCGCTTGGTCGCGGCGACGTCCTCGACGCCCAGCAGGAGCACCATGTCGTCGATCTGCCGGGTAGCCGGGCCGGTGTCCTTCTTCGCCGAGGTGGCGATCTTCCAGATCGAGCCGTCCGAGGTCTGCACGACACCGCCGTAGCCCCAGAGCGACTTCGCGGCGGGCTTGAGCGTGGTGGCGCCGGCATCGAGGGCGGCGTCGATGAAGCCGTTGACGTCGGCCGGCTGAGACACCGTCAGCGCGAGCGCGAAACCGCGGAAGCCGGTCGTCGGTGCCTCCGAGGCCCGCAGGCGCACCTGACTGTCCAGGCCGAAGGCGGTGGCGTAGAAGTTACCGGCGGCCATGGTGTCGGCCACGTCGAGGGTGATGGATTCGATGATTGCCATGGCCATCACGCTAGTTGGGGATCGGCAGCCGGTGCTTCTCCATTCCTGATCGGTCTGGCCGGCCGTGCGCGGAGGAGCGCTCAACCCCCGAGGTCCAGCTCGCACCAGAGCGTCTTGCCGTACGGCGGGTACGGCACCGTCCCCCAGCGGTCCGCGAGCGTGTCCACGATCAGCAGGCCGCGCCCCGACTCGCCGTCACCCGACGGATCGCCCGACTGCTGGCGGGGCAGGCGCTCGCCCCGGGGGTCGGTCACTTCGATCCGCAGCAGCTTCGGCAGGCCGGCGAACGGGTCTAGGGAGAGCCGGAGTTGGAAGCCGAGGCCGCGACGTCGGCCGTGCGTGACGGCGTTCGAGGCGAGCTCGGCGACGATCAGCGTGACGCACTCGACGAGCTGCGATTCGGGCTTCCAGCCCCAGGCGCACACCTGTTGGACGGCGTTCAGCCGGGCTCGGCGAGCGCCGAGTGGGGTGGCTGGGAGCTGCCACTTGACCTGCGACATGGGATCGGGCTGGTCCGCAAGAGTGAAATCGGTCGTCATGTCTTTTAGCGTGGCGACTTGCGCGTACGCTGACCAGGGCGACCGGCGGTACTCACCGTAAGCGTACGAACGCGCAGTGCAGGCCTGTCCGGGTGGGCGGTCGTAACCGAATTGATCGTGCGTCAGGGACGGTGGTCACGATGACGATTACTGGGCAGCGCAACGGAGTGCAGTCCGCCGAGCCGGGCGAGGAGAAGCGGCCGGAGGCGCCCGAAGACTCCGAGGGTGCGGCCGACTTCTTCCGCGCCATCGGCAAGATGATCAAACTCCTGCGCGAGCGCAAGGGGTTGACGCAGAAGGAGTTCGGCCTGCTGATCGGCTACGGCGAGGACCAGGTCTCCTCCCTGGAGCGTGGCCGACGCACCCTGCACCCGGACATGCTGGAGATCGTGGACAAAGTGCTGGACGCCGGCGGGTTGCTGCTGGCGCTGAAGCCGGACTTGGAGGCGGCGAAGTCGCGGGCTAGAGTCCGGCATCCGGCATGGTTCCGGGACTACGTCCGGCTGGAGTCGGAGGCGGTCGAGTTCCACCAGTACAGCTCGCACTTCATCCCCGGTCTCCTCCAGACCGAGCAGCACGCGCGGGCCCTGTACGACATGCGACGGCCGCTGCTGGCCGAACAGACCATCGAGGAACGGGTGATGGCCCGGCTGGCCCGCCAGGCGATCCTGGCCAAGTGGCCGTTCCCCGATTTCAGCTGGATTCTCGAGGAGGCCGTCCTACGCCGACCGATCGGCGGCTGGGACGTACACCACGGACAACTTGAGCAGCTGATCCGCATCGGCCGCCAGCGCAACGTATCGCTCCAGGTCATGCCGATGGAGCGCACCGAACACGCAGGCATGGGCGGACCGTTCACTCTCCTCACCCCGAAGGGCCGGGCGCAGGTCGGCTACCTGGAGGCGCAGAACATCAGTCGCCTCTGCACGGTGACGGAGGAGGTCCGTATTCTGGCCTCACAGTACGGCCTCCTCCGGGCTCAGGCGCTCACCCCGTCCGAGTCCACGACTCTGATTCAGAAGATGCTGGGAGAACGATGAGCCCCACCGAACTCGCCTGGTTCAAGAGCAGCCACAGCAGCAACGAGGGCGGCGACTGCGTGGAGGTCGCCAGGACCCCCGCCACCGTCCACGTCCGCGACTCCAAGGACCAGCACGGCCCCGCCCTCACCCTCACCCCCGCCGCCTGGTCCGCCTTCCTCCAACTCGCCGTTCAACACTGAACCCCGCCCGTCCGGTTGCCAGCTGTCCGGGCAGCCGGCCTTGACGGGTCAACCCGGATTCTCCGTATCGCGGCGGTGGTCCATACATCGGTGCTTCCCCTGGATCTCCCCGACGCCACGGCCGGGGCCTGCCCGGAGCAGCCGGTAGCGACCGGTGTTGGTGGCCCCCGGTAGCGTGGCGGGATGGGAAAGACTGTCACCTATCTGGAGATGACCGATCTCGGAGAGCTGAGGGCCGGTCGGGTCGTGCCTGCGCTGCAACTTCGGCGCGAGGAAGGGCTCTCGCTGCTGGCGTGCTCGGTGCAGGCGCGGGTCGGCGCGGCCTACGGATGGCGCAGTTCGACCCGCTCCGACCAGGAGTGGCAGGAGTTGGCGCGATCGCACCCGCACGGCCAGTACTGGCTGATCACACTGGCGGGCGAGGCGGCCGGGATCGCCGCGCTGGAGCCCCAGCCCGGTGGGGACGTGGAGATCCGCACCTTCGGCCTCCTACCCGATTACGTCGGCCAGGGGCTCGGCGGGCATGCCCTGACGCTGGCGCTGCAACAGGCCTGGGCAAGCGAATCATTGGAGGCGGAGGCCATTCGCAGGGTGTGGCTGCACACCAACTCCAACGACCACCCAAGCGCACTCCTCAACTACCAGCGCCGGGGCCTGCGCGTGTACCGCACGGAGATCGAGGAGTAGCGTGCCCACCCAGGCCAACGCCTCGCCCGACGGCTGGTCGCCCGCAGGTCGGGGGCAGCCCAAGCAGCGCCCACGCCCTGCATGCTGAGTATGCCGATCACAAGTTCTTGGCCAGATCCGTAATTTCGAGGCGCCGTCTGGACCGAGCCTCGGTTGCTGAACAACTGTCAGAGCCGGGATTCCACCCCCGCAGCCCCTTTGACGGTGGATAGTAGAGCTCTTGACTGAGCGACAGCCACACCAAACAGGGCAGGACGAATGGACTGGTTAGCCGCAGTCGGCTACGGGGCAATCGGTGGCTCTGTGGTCGAGATCGTCACCGTCTTCGGCCACCTGACCGACTGGCAGATCGAGCGACGCCAGGTGAGGCGGGTCGGCCGACGCCGCATGCCGCATATCACCCGGTACGTCGACCCGTTGGCGGACTCCCTCGTCGCGCTGAGTCGGATCCTGCTCGGGGCCAGCGCCGGCTTCGTCCTTCACAGCCAAGTGACCGGTGCATTCGCGGCGATTGCCGCAGGTGCATCAGCTCCGGCACTACTGCGGCAGTTCTCGACCTCCAAGAGCGTCCAACAGCTGCTCTCCGGGCAGACCATCCTCGAAGATCCGGGCACACGCGCAGTGGTGCCAAGTCCGACGGCTGACACCGCCGACGTACTGCTGGGGTTTTCACCTCGCGTGTCCACAGCGGGTGGGAAGCAGTCCTCACTTCGGGAGGGGGAGATCTCCGAATGAGGACGAGCTTCTCTGGACCTCAATCGCGCTCGCGCACCAGCAGGGCCCGCCCGACACCCGAGCCCCGCCTGTGGCACGGCTACCCTCTGTGGCGTCGGTATCTCTCCTCACTGCTGGACGTGCCGCTGCCCGCGTTGCCACCGGCCGCCCCTCTCTCCGATCGAAGCGAGCAGACCGCTCCCGCAAAGCACAAGCGCAGGGTTTCGGACGGAAAACTCCCCCTCGCCTTCGCCGTCCTCAGCGTCGCCCTGCTGCTCGCCATGCCTCTCGGCCTTATCCTCAGCCAACGGACTACGACGCAAACCGGCTCGCCAGGCACGCCAAGCCCGACCATCAGGCCTGCAACGACCCTCAGCGACGCTTCTGACTTCCAGAAGGTTGTCTTCAGCCCCGACGGCAGAACCCTCGCTGCTGCCACCAGCGGTGGCACCGTCAAACTCTGGGACGTGGACCGCCACACGATCAGCGCCACACTCCCCGCACAGGCCGGTACCGTCACAAACATCGCGTACAGCCCCGACGGCAAAACCCTTGCTGCCACCAGCGGTGGCACCGTCAAACTCTGGGACGTGGACCGCCACACGATCAGCGCCACACTCCCCGCACAGGCCGGTACCGTCACAAACATCGCGTACAGCCCCGACGGCAAAACCCTCGCAACCGCCGCCAGCCCTGGCACCCTCGAACTCTGGGACGTGGCCAACCAGACGATCAGCGCCACACTCCCCGTACAGGAGCAGGTAGTCACCGCTCTGGCATTCAGCCCCGACGGCAAAACCCTCACCACCGCCCACAAGGACGGCACCGTCACACTCTGGGACGTGGCCAACCGCACGACCATCGCCACGCTCACCCCGACCCAGGTCAGTACCGTCATAGATGTGGCGTTCAGTCCCACCGTCCGATACGTCGCCACCGCCAGCCTCGAGGGCACTGCCGAACTCTGGGACGTGGTCAACCGCACGACCATCGCCGTTCTGGGCCCAGCCCTTACAGGCTCCGTCACAGCACTGGCATTCAGTCCCGACGGCAAGACGCTCGCCGCCGCTCACGAAGACGGCACCGTCACACTCTGGGACGTGGCCAACCGCACGACCAGCGCCACACTCCCCGCACAGGGCGGTACCGTCGCAGACATGGCGTACAGCCCCGACGGCAAAACCCTCGCCACCGCCGACACGGACCACACCGTACGCCTGTGGCAGGCCACTTCCCACTGAATGCCGGCTCACCGAAAGCGCCAGTCGGCCTGAGATGGCGGTACGTGCTCCAATGTCTGGTTCGTAATTGGGCTAGATGAGCCTGCAACCGGCGCCTCCAGCCAGACTGGCTGCCGCCGCTGGCCTCCCGAGACAGCAGAAGCCCGGGCGCAGCTCCGCCTTCCTCCACCTCGCCGTTCAACACTGAACCCCGCCTGGCCGGTTGCCAGCTGTCCGGGCAGCTGGCCCTGACGGGTCACCCCGCCGCTGCTGAAGTCAGCCTTCCAGAACCCGCTCAAGCCCCAGCGACACCTCGTGCAGCACGAGGCGGCTGCGTAGCTCCCGCACGCCCAACTCGGCCTTGAGGCGGTCGATGACGCTCTCGAACTCGCGCGCGTCCGCGCACACCACGCGGAGCTGGAAGTCGTAGTCGCCGGTCAGGCGCATCGCGCTGATCACCTGTAGCACGTCGGCGAGTTGGCGCTCGAAGGCGTGGCGGTCCACCCGCTCGCCCAAGCGGATGTCGCTGATCATCTGCATGCCCCGGCCGAACGCCTCCAGGTTCAGCTCGGCCCGGTAGCCCTTGATGATGCCGGCGGCCTGCAGCCGGCGCACCCGGTCGGCCACCGTGTTCGCCGACAGCCGGACCTGGCGCCCCAGCTCCTGGTAGGTCGCCCGGCCGTCCTGCAGCAGGAGGGCGAGAATTTCTCGATCGATACGGTCCACGGCACCCATGCTATGAATACTCGGCAGATCTCACCAGCCATCGACTTTCCCTCATCACCAACCTACCCGTGCCCGTTAGATCCGAGACAAAGTCGGCCCGACCAGCGCAAGAATCGCAGCCATGGAACTGCTACTGGTCCGCGTCGCCCTCGCCCCGTCGCTCGTGTTGCTCGCCTCCGTGGTCGCCCGCCGGCTGGGGCCGCGCCGGGGTGGGCAGTTGCTCGGCGCGCCGACGAGCACCGGGCCGTTCCTCGCCCTGACGTGGCTGGGCTCCGGCGCCGCAAAGACCGCCGCGGCCGCGCACGGCACCGTCACGGGGACGTTGGTCGTGGCGTGCTTCTGCCTCGCGTACGCGCGCCTCGCCCCGGCCCGCCGCCCGGCGTGGACGCTGGTGCTCACCCTGGCGTGGGCGGCCGTGGCGGGGCTGGTCGGGGCGAGTTGCGGGAGCGTCTGGCTGACCGCCGGGCTGACCGTCGCCGTCATCAGCGCCGGGTTGCTCACCTGGCCTGCCACCGGGCCGAGTTGCCCGCCGCCGAGCCGTACCCGGAGGTGGGAGATACCGGTACGGATGGCGCTGGCGGGCGCAACGGTCGTGACGGCCCTGGCCGCCGCCAGCGCACTGGGCTCCTTCGTCGGAGGCGTACTGTCCGCGCTGCCGGTGCTGTTGTCCGTCATGGGGACATCCGTGCACCGCACGGCCGGAGCGCCGGCCGCTCAGGAGATGATGCGCGGCGCGCTGACCTCCGCCGCGGGCACCCTCGGCTTCCTGCTGGTGCTCTGCTTCGCCCCGGTCTCCCTCGGCCCGCTCGCCGCCTTCCTCCTCGCCCTGGCCGCCCTGTCGGCGAGCGACTACCTGCTACGGGCCGTTCGGCACGCCTGACGCGTGCGGGTGATGCAGTCTCCGGTAGCGGGAGAGTCCTGCGGGCAGCCGGACTTGACCCTGCCACGGCAGCACCGCCCATCGTTGCGTCCGCGGCCACCCCGGCCGCCAGAGATGGCAGAGAGGACGCCGATCATGCCTACCATCCGCACCCCGGACGGCACCCAGCTGTTCTACCGGGACTGGGGCACCGGACGCCCGGTCGTCTTCGTCCACAGCATGCTGATGAGCAGTCAGATGTGGCAGCACCAGATGCAGCACCTGGTCGAGCACGGTCATCGCGCGATCGCCTACGACCGCCGGGGGCACGGGCGATCAGACGACCCGGGCACCGGCTACGAGTTCGACACCCTGGCCGACGATCTGGCCGCCCTGCTGGCCGAGTTGGACCTCACCGACGTCACGTTGGTCGGGCACTCGATGGGCGGCGGCGAGGTGGTGCGGTACCTCAGCAGACACGGTGACCAGCGCATCTCCCGTATCGCGCTCGTGGGTTCGACCCTCCCGCACCTGGATGTCGAACCCACCGTGGCGGCAGCGCTGCTCGACCGTCTCCGGGTCGGCTACGGCCAGTGGGTGGCGGAGAACGCCGCGCTGGCCTTCGGCGACGGGCTGCCCGACTGCTCGATACCGCAGGTGGAGAAGGACCGGACCATCCAGGACTGGATGGCCGTGTCGCTCAAGGCGGCGGTCGACTGCACGGCCGTCAATCTGGTGGCCGACTTCCGAGCCGACCTGCGCGCGATCAGGGTTCCGACGCTGGTCGTCCACGGAGACAGCGACGCCTTCGCTCCCTTGGAGATCTGCGGACGCCGCTCGGCCGACCTGATCCCCGGCAGCAGGCTCGTGGTCTACCGCAACGCCTCTCACATGCTCCACCTGTCGCACCGCCGACAGCTCAACGCCGACCTGCTGGCGTTCGTCCAGCACGAAGGCCCGATGGGCTGACGCATGGCGGCCGGAACAGGTCGTGGAGCGGTTGCGCGGGGTCAGTACGAGCTGGTGTGTCGCAGCAGGCTGGGCGCTGGACTTGTTCCACGGGAGGCAATCGACGGTGTGCTGCCACTGCTGAGCCGGGCACGGCGCGACGTCCTCAGCGGGTGACTGGAGCGCATCCACCCGGGTCAACCGTGGCTGGCCGAGCTGGCGGGCTAGCAGCGCCCGGCAGCGGCCAGCCGCACGCGCTCCCGCCAGCCCAGGCGCTCCGGTTCGGGCTGCAGTGGCTGCACCGGTGCCGCGCTGCGGCAGCTCGCGCACCGCGCCTCGCCCGCGACGACGCGGAACGGGCGCTCGCAGTCGCCGCAGATCGCCAGCGTCACCGGCAGGCGGTCCGTCTCGTGGTCGGGCATCTTCTCCAGCAGCCGGGTGCGCAGCAGCGCCGCCGGGCACTTCACCTGCGGTGGCAGCCCTGCCGTCAGCGCATGTCGCAGGCCCGCCGAACTGACGCCCCTGGCCAGCCACTCGGCGGCCAGCGGCGCCAAGCGAGCCGCCTCACGGGACCCGAGTACCAGGCGCTCGTCGAGCCGACGCAGCGTCAGCAGCAGCTGCCCGGCAGCCTCCAGGCGCCCATCCGGACCCGGCGGGACCGGGAGGGGGGAAGACGTCTTCTCCCCCAGTGTTTCTCCCGTAGGGAGGACGGTGCCGGGTGACGGAACGTCGGCCCGCCCGACCTTTCGTGATCCGGCACCCGGTCGGCCGTCGACTCCACCAACTCCGCCAAGTCCGCCAACTCCCCGCCGCTCGGCGAAGATCCGCTCCGCCTCCTCCGCCCGCAGCGGCACGCTCGACACCAGCGACTCCGACCGCACCTGACCGGCCGGGTTGCGCCACTTCGTGGTGTGCAGCAGCCCCTTCTTCGCCAACTGCCGCCGCGCCCGGTCCGCCGTGATCCGACCACCCGTCAACCCAGCGGCCAGCTCCGTCACCGTCGTCTTCCGCGCCGCCGCCTCCGACAGCGCCAACGCCCGAACCAGCAGCCGGAAAGCCGAATCTGAGAGATCGTCATCCCAGATGTGGGAGTTGGCGATCTGCGTGAACCCGCGCGCGGGCGCGATAACATTCCTGAGCATCCTCAGTGGGTTCCGTCCACTCGATGGGTGAAGAGCCCGGCCAGGTGCGTCAACACCCGCCGGGCTCGCCCCTTTTCTGTTCGGGGGCGACCCGCTCACCGCGCACGCTACACCGCCCGTAGCCGATCGACGACTTTCCGCGACAGTACGGCCGCACCGCGCAACCCTCCGCGCGCCCCCGCGCGCCGGTACCCACTCGTGCGGCTGTCCGCGCTCGGGGCCCACGGGGACCCGGCTCACCACATCGAGCGCGGACCGGCGAACCAGCCGCTCACCATATGGATTTCGGGCTCGACGTCGAGATGACCAGCTACCGCATCACTGCGCACCCTCCATCACCAGGCACACCGGCTCCCCAGTGGCCGTAGGCCATCTTCTTCAACCGCACGCGTTCGAACGGCACTCGGGGCTATCGGCCAGGGGGTGCGGACGGGCACGGCGGGCGAACCGATCGGCCGAAGTGGATCACTGGCACCCCGCAGCCTGCCCCGCCCGTCACCGCCCCAGCCCCCGCGATGACCGGTGCAAGAGGCCACTTGGACAGGGAAAACGCAACTTCGACATGGCCCGCAAAGGCAGCTACCTTCATCTGGTCTTCGGCGATCGCCCACGGGCGCACGGGAGTTCCTTCAGGCTGAGCCACCCGCGACGGGATGAGTTGGTCACGCCCCACGAATCCTCGCCCCCATGTGTGAGCCACCGAACCGGGTCCACACCGGGCACCCCCATCCAAGGAGAGACGCATGCCCCATCTTGCGCTGTACACATTCGGCGTCCTGAAGTCACCTCTCGCTGATCCCACACCTCTCACGAACGAGTTCTACGACAGCGGCGAGGCCATCTACCGGAAGATCAGCCAGCACCCCGGGTACCTCGGTCATGCTGCAGCGGCAGACGGTAACCGGGGCACACTCTTCGAGGCAGACTGGGGTGCATGGGGAGAGTTCGCCGTACCGACCTGGTACGGCAAGGGCCGTACGGTGGAAACCACCGCCCTGGCCGCGACCCTCTCACTCTGGACCGACCTGCACCCCGCCTTCGACGCCGTCTACACCGGTCTGCACCGTGAGGCGCTGAACAGGCGTTACGACTGGTTCGAGAGGACAGAGCACCCGAATTACGTGTTCTGGTGGGTCTCCGACGGCGTGATACCCACCTGGCAGGACGGGGTTTCCAGGCTGGAACACCTCCAGGACCACGGCTCCGCGCCGCACGCCTTCACCTTCCACCACTCGTTCGCCCCGGACGGAACTCCGACCAGGATCAAAGGCATCGGGCCGAAGAACGACCAGGTTCACTGACAAGGAAGCCTGAACGACTGGGTTCGCTGTCAAACGCCTCGATTGAATGACGGCGAACAGATGCGTTAGCCGCACGAAGCGCGGAGCACGAGGTGCACAAAGGCCGGCTGTCCAGGCGAAGGACAGCCGGCCGATGCATCACTGACGTAACGTCAGTTGCAGTAGTTCCACGCCGAGTTGCCACCGGTAGCGGTCGTGCCGTCACTCATGTTCATGATGCCCTGGTACTTCACGCAGTGGCCGGCGGCGTACTTACGAACCGGGCCGGCGTAGTACGAGTAGTTGTTGTTGTCGTAGAAGTCGCCCACGTTCTGGACGGTCAGGTCGGCGCCCGTCCAGGTCGAGCTGCCCACGTAGGAGCTCTTGATGGTGACGACGCAGTTCTCGCCGTTCCCTGAGCTGTAGGCCAGGTAGACGGTGCCGACTACGGTGCCGTTCGGGGCGGTCACCGGGGACGAGGTCAGCACGGTGTAGCTGTAGCCGTCGGAGCCGCAGATCGCGGTCGCGCTGTAGGCGTTGGCGGTGGCGGGAAAGGCACCGATGAGGCCGGTGGTGAGCGCCGCGCTCAGGACGAGGCGCTTGACGGTGGTTCGCATGTGGGGATGCTCCGCTCGGATCGGTCCGTGATCTCGGGTCGCGCCAAGATCACGCAGACTGTGGCAGCCGAACTTGACGTGATACCAGGCGATTTTCGGACAATCGGGCCACCGCTCTTCTGATACGGTTCTGCCCGGCCCACCGAGGGCCGCTGCCGCTCCGCTGATCGCGGGGCCCGACCAAGGAGGTGAGACCCATCAACGCTGGTGTTGTCCGGGTACTCGCCCCGCGCGGTCGCCGTTCGTCGAGCTGAGCCGCCGAGAGTACCCTTCGGATCCCCGGAAGGCTCTCCCCATGACCGCTCAGCCCCACTCCGCGTCATCCTCCACTTCCCCCTCCCCCGCCTTTCCCGCCTTTCCCGCCGTCGTCGACACGCTGCGCGCGGCCGGCTGCGTCTTCGCCGAGGACGAGGCGGACCTCCTCCTCGCCGCCGCCCGCTCCGATGCCGAGCTGGCCCGCATGGTGGACCGGCGGGTGGCCGGGCACCCGCTGGAACACGTCGTCGGCTGGGCCGAGTTCTGCGGTCTGCGGATCGCGGTGGACCCCGGGGTGTTCGTGCCCCGGCGGCGCACCGAGTTCCTGGCCCGGCAGGCGCTCGGCCTGGTCCGCACCGGATTCCGCACCGTCGACCTGTGCTGCGGCTCGGGAGCGCTCGGCGCAGTGCTGGCCGCGGCCGTCGAGCTGGAGTTGCACGCGGCGGACATCGACCCGGCCGCGACCGCCTGCGCCGCCCGCAACCTGGCCGGGCGCGGCACGGTGTGGACCGGTGACCTGTTCGCTCCGCTGCCGGCCGGGCTGCGCGGCGAGGTGGAGCTGCTGATCGCCAACGTGCCCTATGTGCCCACGGATCGGCTGGCCGTGCTGCCCGCCGAGGCCCGCGACCACGAGGCCCGGGCGGCGCTGGACGGCGGCCCCGACGGGCTGGCCGTGCTGCGCCGGATGGCCGCCGAGGCGCCGAGCTGGCTGGCACCCGGCGGCGCGCTGCTGTTCGAGACCAGCGAGCGCCAGCTTCCGGCGGCACTGTCGGTGGTCCGTGGCGCGGGCCTCACCGCCCGCGTGGTGGCGGATGAGGAGCTGGACGCCACCGTGGTGATCGCCACCCGGGGTGTCCCGCGACCTTGATCGCCGCCCACTGCTGAGTGCCCCTTCCGGGCTCCCCTTCCGGGCTCCCCTCCCAAGCTGCCTCCGACCGCCCCCCTTCCGCCTTCCCGCGTAAAGTGATATCACTTTGATAGGCCCGTGCTAACGGGCTCAACGGAGGATTGAGAGGAGCCGGTCCGATGGCCGCTCAGCAACACCCCATCGCGGTACCCGAGATGCCCGCCCCCAAGATCACCGAACGGCTGATCACCGGCCGCGCCGGTCTGCCGATGCTCGCGCTCTGCCTGCTCTCGGTGCTCGGCGGCGCCGCGCTGACCGTCGTCGCCATCGCCGAGCTGGCCACCCACCACGGCGGCGCACTGGGGATCGCGCTGGTCTGCGTCGGCCCGCTGCTGGCCATCACCGGTCTGGTGCTGTGGGGCGGCATGACGGTGGTCGCCCCCGGTGTGGCCCAGGTGGTGATGCTGTTCGGGCGCTACCGGGGCACCATCCGGGCCGACGGCCTGACCTGGGTCAACCCGTTCACCTCGCGCCGCCGGATCTCCACCCGGATCCGCAACCACGAGACCGAGACCGCCAAGGTCAACGACTCCGACGGCAACCCGATCCAGATGGCCGCCGTGGTGGTCTGGCAGGTCGAGGACACCGCCAAGGCCGTGTTCGAGGTGGACGACTTCGTGGAGTTCGTCGCGATCCAGACCGAGACCGCCGTCCGGCACATCGCCAACAGCTACCCGTACGACTCCCACCAGCCCGGCCAGCTGTCGCTGCGGGACAGCGCCGACGAGATCACCGGCCGGCTCTCCGAGGAGATCGGCACCCGGGTGGCGTCGGCCGGCGTCAAGGTCATCGAGTCCCGGATCACCCGTCTCGCCTACGCCCCCGAGGTCGCCCAGGTGATGCTGCAGCGCCAGCAGGCCGGCGCGGTGGTCGCGGCCCGCAGGCTGATCGTCGAGGGCGCGGTCGGCATGGTGGAAGCCGCCCTGGACCGGCTGGCCGAGCGCGATGTGGTCGAGTTGGACGAGGAGCGCAAGGCCGCCATGGTGAGCAACCTGCTGGTGGTGCTGTGCGGCGACCGTGGCACTCAGCCGGTGGTCAACACCGGGTCCCTGTACCAGTAGGAGAATGCGCAGGTGGCGACCGAGCGGAAGAAGATCCTCTTGCGCCTGGATCCGGGGGTCCACGACGCACTGGCCCGCTGGGCCTCGGACGAACTGCGCAGCACCAACGCCCAGATCGAGTTCCTGTTGCGCCGGGCCCTGACCGACAGCGGCCGGATGCCCGGCGGCGTGGGCCGGCTGCCCAAGCGCGGCCGGCCCGCCAAGGAGGACGCGAGCAGCCCTGATGAGGAGGAGGAAACCTCGTGACCGACGTACCCGACACCCTGCAGGGCAAGCTGTTCCTGCTCGCCTACGACCCCGACAAGGGCCGGCTGACCAGCCGCTCCAACCTCGACCTGCTGCTGCGGGCGGCGGGCCTGGCCGACCTGCTGCGGCTCGGCCTGATCCGCGACGACCGCGGCAGGCCGGTGGCCGTCGCCCCTGCTCCCGCCGGCCTCGACCCGCTGCTCGCCGAGCCGCTGCGGCTGATCGCCCAGAGCCGGCCGCGGTCCTGGCAGCGGTGGATCGGCCGGCGTCGGCCGACCGTGCGCGAGGTCCGCGGCAGCCTCGCCGACCAGGGCGTGCTGCGCCTTGAGGAGCGCCGGGTGCTGGGGCTGTTCCACGCGGTGCGGATCGAGCCGCGCGACCCGCGGGCCCGCAAGCAGCTGACCGCCGCCGTCTCGGCGGCGCTGCGCGACCCGATCAGCCGGGTCGAGGCGGCGGACGCGGCCCTGGTGGCGCTGGCCCACGCGGGCGAGCTGACACTGGTGCTGAGCCGCCAGCAGCGGCGCGAGGAGAAGGCCAGGATCGCCGAACTCGCCGACCTGTGCGGGCCGGTGCCGGCGGCACTGCGCCGGGCGATCCGCTCCAGGCGGGCGGCGCAGTCCGGTTGAATCGCCGCGAGCAGTCCAGTTGATTCGACGCGACGTCGACAACGAACAAAGCGGGCACCAACGACCAAAGGAAGATGGCGAGTTGACGCATCGTCAACTCGCCATCTCGCCATTCGGAAACCGCTAGCCCTTGGTGGCCATGGCCCGCAGGAAGAACGTCAGGTTGGCCGGGCGCTCCGCCAGGCGGCGCATGAAGTAGCCGTACTACTAACTGGGACTGCAACTACATGCTGCGGAAACGGCTGACTGGTACTCCATCACCCTCGTGACGTGCAGTGATGTTGTGATCCGTCGTGGGCATATCTTATGACCATTTTGGGATCACCAGCTCCCTACCTATCCCCTACGCAAGACGATCCCTACGACTCCCCTACGGAAACCATCCCGTCGACCTGCGGAAATGGCGACTCGCAGAGCAGCCTACCCGGCGCGGCGAGACAGCTCCGGCCGCGCGGCGATAGGCGGCGTTCCTGGAGCGTACGGCCACCCGTACCGCGCGGCCGCGCGAGCCCGGTCCCGCTCCAGCTCGACGACACACTGAGCGCATGCCCTGAGAGCGCCGGCCGGGATGTGTCCCACGGTCGCGGTCGGACCCGCGCCGTCAGCACAGCGGAAGCAGCGCCGAGGCTCGGCGGACCAAACGTAGGCCGCGATGACAGCTTCGCGCTCGGCCTGCGAGACGCTGGACAGCACACAGGGGGCACTCCGGGGGTGAGTGTGGTCGGGCATAGAACCTCATCGGGCCGTAGGTCGAACGCAAGTTCGATCCGATGTGCAGGGAGTGGCGCTGTTCAGTCAAGGAGCGCTGAAGGGGTTGGACCGGGCGGTGCAACGGGGCGCCGGCCTGAAGCAGGCTGGCGCCCCTCACGCGAGAAGCGCGCTCAGCCGCCCCAGTGCGTGTCGTTGGTGATGATCGTGCCCGTGGGTGCTGGCGATGACGCTGGCGCCGACGGCGGCGGGGTGGTCGTGGTGTCGTCGGCCGTTGCCTGACCGGCGGCTGCCAGGGCGATCAGGGCCGCGGCCGCGAGGGCAATGAGCGGACCGCCGATGCAATGCCTCATGAGTGAGCTCCTTAGATGGTGCGTGGTGGCCGCGTCGCCGGGGAAGCCGCGGCCTGCTGCCACTACCAAAACGGGGGTGGCCGTCGTTCCGTGTCAACCCGCCGATCGTCTGCACTCTGCCCCCAAGCTGGCGCGCCCCACCAGGCAGTGATGATCATTTGTTGATGATCCGTCAAAGCTCTCTGTAACGATCTCGTACGCACGGTGCACTCGTCCACCATTTCGCTGCGCACTAAGATGCAATCGCACTAAGTTGCATGCCATGAGTAGCCCAAGAATGGCTGACCTCACGCCAGTCGTAGACGAAGAGAGCCAACGGCTGTACGTCCGCATCGCAACGGAGGGCTACAGGCCTACCGATGCCGATGCGCGAGCAGTGAGCCACCTTCTCAACCTCGGCCTGCTACGGAGTGCCCCCGACGGACCCGTGCCCGTCGATCCGTCGTACGTCGCCGCTCGCTGGCAAGCCGACTTTCACGACAGGGCCGCGGACCACCACGCAGAGGCCGCCCTGATGCTCCGACACTCAGCCGGCGTCTCCGACGCCCTGCGCCCGTTGATCTACGCCTACGGGAACCGCCAGGTAGATTCCACGCTGATCGAGGTGCTGCGTGGTTCTGATGCCATCGGAGCCCGGTTGACGCAGGTTCTCGCCTCCGCAACGGAGGAGGTGCTCTCCGCCCAGCCCGGGGCCGTTCGCCGCCCCGAAGCCATGGATGAGGCCACACCCCGCGACACCGACGCCCTTCGACGCGGCGTCACCATGCGGACCTTGTACAACGACCAAGTCCGCCTCATCGAGAATATGGACCGACGGGTCGCACTGATGACCGACGCAGGCGCCGAGTACCGGACACTCGGCGAGAAGTTTCAGCGGTTCTTCGTCATCGACCGGAAGATTGCCGTCATCCCAGGCAACACCGTGATGGTGACCAGCAACGAGGCGCTTGCGCACATGGTGCACGATCCCGTTCTTGCGGGGTTCCTCGCTGGCCAGTTCGAGCGGGACTGGAGCCGGGCGGATCCCTGGCGAGGGGCCGAAGATGACCCCCTCTCAGTGCGCGAGAAGAACATCATGCGGCTTCTCGCGGCCGGCGGCAGCCAGCAGAGCATCGCCCGGGAGCTGAACTTGGCAAAGCGGACAGTGGCCGAGGCGGTCGCTGGCCTCAAAGAACGCTACGAGGCCGCGACGCCGTTTCAGCTGGCGCACAACTGGCACGAGGCCATGCGCCACGAGCAAGAGCTCAGGGGATCAGCTCGGTGACCTGACGAACGATTTCAGCTGGAACGCTGCCAAGGCTAACTGCGGAAACCCCGATCATGATCGCGCCGAGATCGAGGCCGAGGTTCGGCAGAGTGATGCCGTGCCTCAGGAGGGCAGCGCGGAGTTCGTCCGCCGCGCTTTCGGCGTCGGCGTACGGATCGTCGTGGATGCTCAACTGCGTGCTCCGGTGCTCGGTCCCCCCGAGGCTGTGACCTGCAGTTTATCGAACATAGTTCGAGCAAATGTCGGTCTACGCGTACAGACTTTTGATCACGATCACGCAACGGTCGACGGGTGCCAGCGCCCCGCCACCCCACCGACCAGCAGCTTCAGACGCGCCGCCAGGTTGGCGAGCGGATCCGGACGTGGCGTCACATCCGCCGGTACAGCCAGGAGCGCCTCGGTGAACAGGCTGGCGGACTCGACCGGCGCACCATCGCCAGCTTCGAGGCTGGCCGTACGCCGCCCACCCTGGATGACCTCGTCGCTATTGCCGCGGCGCTAGGCATCCAGCCGGACGCTCTTCTCCGGCCCCTCCCAAGTGACCTGCTTAGCTGAAGCGACCGGCGCGTCCCCACAAGACGCGCCGGCTGTGCCCAGGCCCTGCCGAGCCTGGGCACCCGTGGGTCACACGAAATGCTGACGCCCGCAGGCGCTCACGGGCCGGCCGCAGACGGCACAGATCTCCGGCGGGGGCGGTGGCGGTGGGGTGGCCATGATGCGGCTCCGTTCCTTGGGGGTGGTGCCCCGTGCCAGGGGGCGAAGGCGTGGCTGCCGCCCTGGCACGGGAGTTCAATCTTTGGCCGTCTCGGGTCAGGCCGCTTCGGCAGCCCGCGTGACGACGTCCGTCACCGCGGCGCGGCGGGCGGCGACGCTCCGGATGCTGCGGCCGAGCTTCGGCAAGAGGCCGGAGGCCAGCCCGGCGGTCAGCCCGTCGTGCACGGTCCGCATCTGACCGAGCGTGTCATCCAGCTCGGCGGTGGCGGCGTGCGCGGTCGCCTGCCCGTGGAGCTGGAGGCCGAGGGCACGCAGCTCGGCCAGGGCGCGCGCCTGGTCGAACTGGCGGGTGATGGTGGCGCTCATCGCAGTCCTTCGGTTGTAGAGGGGGCGGAGGTCCCGCCCGCCGACGGCGGGGCGTCAACGGACGGGACCGAGTCCGCGAACGGCCAAGCCGTTCGCGGATGGACGGTCCGGCCCTGAGACGGCATCACTGAGGGCGGGACCGTGACCCGCACCGCCTCTTCCATGGGCATGGCGGTGCGGGAGCATCTCAGACCGGGGGCAGTACCTGGAGCACCGCAGCGGCCAGCAGCGACGGCGGGGTCAGCACACCAGTGACGGCCGGCCAGTGCAGCCAGCGGATCGCACCCGGGACCTCCGGCTCCGGCTCGACAGCCGGCAGGTAGTCACCGGTCGAGAGCACGCGGGACGACCGAGTGATACGGGCCCAGGTGTGATCGGCGTGGAGCTGCATCGAGACGAGCCAGTAGGTGTGGCCGCCTCGCGGGTCGTGCATCACCGGACCGATCGCGCCGGCAGCGCTGCTCGCGAGGAGCGCGTGGAGTGCGGGCACCCCGGGCTCCTCCGGCAGGCGTATCACGTCCCACTGCACGCCGCACGGCAGCATCTGGATGCCCCCGGGCTGCTGCGGCCAATCCCGCTCCGTCGCAGGCTGATCAGCCCCCGTCACACTGGCCAGCCACGCAATCGGCGACGTCGCCACCACCGGCACCAACGGCGCCCGTGGGGTCACCGGGCCAGCTCCGTCGCATTCCGTGCCTGGGGACCGCTGGCATGACCGGAACACGCGACGACCGCCCACCCGAGACGAGCCGCACCCGACCGGGTGTACACGTGGCCTGCCGGGCTGAACGGGCCGCTAGTGCTGCCGCAGTCGATGCAGGCCCTCGCGTGGAGTTGCGCGTCCGTCGGGGTATGCCTTCGCGGCACCACGCGAACAACGTCCTTCTTCAACGTCATCACGGCTTCAATGCTGGTGGGCCGGCCCGCCGCGCGGCAGCGCGCACAGGGCGCCAGGCCGAGCGCTCGTTTCACACCCCGTGTGATTCCAAGTGGCGTACAGTCATGCGGGCCGAACGGCTGATAGGTGATCAGATGGCCCCCAATACACAGCTCGACATCCTCTTGGACGAGGCAGGCTGGTCCCACGCCGGGCTTGCTGCCCGCGTGAACAACGCGAATGCAGCCCGCGGGAAGAAGAGCCGCTACGACCACACGGCCGTGACGCGCTGGCTTCGAGGCCAGCGGCCACGCGGCGCAGCACCCGACGTCATCGCTGAGCTCCTGGCCCAGCACCTCGGCCGGTCTGTGAGCCTGGACGACATTGGCATGGGCAAGCCCAACTCGCTTCCCCAACCCACCAGCCTTGGCGCCTACATCGACCGCGCCGCAGCGCTCTGGCGATCCGACCAGCAGCATCGCATCGAGCACGAACAGCAAGCCGCCATAGTAGGTACCCCGGCCATCGTCCCCGTCTGGGAATGGGAGAACCCACCAGACGACGCCGACGTATCTCACGCTGGCAGTCTGCGCGTTGGCGCCTCCGACATCGAGATGCTGCGAGGCGCGCGGAGCCGCTACGAGCAGATGTACCGGGCGTCCGGCGGGGTCGCTACTCGCGGCCGAATCGTGAGTTTCCTGGCCGATCACACCGCACCACTGGTCCGCGGCACCTACACGGACGCGGTCGGCCGGGACCTGCTCCGGGCCACCGGCGGCCTCGTCGCAGTCGCCGGAATCTGCGCGTACGACTCTGACCATCAGGGGCTCGCCCAGCGCTACTTCCACCACGCGCTGCGGTTGGCCAAGGCGAGCGGGGACCGCGCGTTCGGCGGCTACGTCGTCGCGCTCCTCACCAACCAGGCTCTGTTCCTGAAGGACTACCGGCAGGCAGTCGCGTTCGCAGAGGCCGGCGTCCGCAGCGCCGGCAGCGCTCTGAGCCCGGCCCTCGCCACAGACCTGTACGCCATGCAAGGCAAGGCGTTCGCCCGCATGGGCGACGCCACCGGCGCCCACCAAGCAATGAGTCGGGCGGAGAGCGCGGCGGCAGCAATCCGCCGCGACGAGGAACCGCCAGAGACCGGATACGTCCAACCCGGCCTGGTTGAAGCACAGCTGGCCGAAGCGCTCATCAGCCTGGGCGACTGGACACCCGCGCGGTCCTACGCCGAGGAGGCAGTGCGCGTCCAGGCGCACCCCCGCGGTCAGGTCCACCGCATGGCCACCCTCACGACCGTCGACCTTGGCCGCGGTGAGGTCGAGCAGGCAGCCGGCAATGCACTGAGCGCGCTCAGGCTCGCGGCCGGGATGGAGTCGGAGCGTCTCCGAGATCGGTTTGTGGCGTTGCGGCGGCAGCTGGTCCAACAGCAAACCGCCTCAGCGCGGGACGCCGTAGAGCAGATCGACGCTGCGCTCGCCGTCCCGATCTGACTGGATACCCTGGCCGGACCAGGCCAGTGTGAGGAGAGCAGCGCATGTCGGTGTGGAAGAACCTCGGCGAGCACAGCGTCTACGAGAACCCATGGCTACGGGTGCACCTCGCCGACGTCGAGCTGCCCGACGGCCGGCACCTCGACCACTACGTGCTGCGGCAGCGCCCGGTCGCGCTGGCCACCACGGTCAACGAATGGAACGAGGCGTTGTTGCTGTGGCGGCACCGCTTCATCACCGACAGCTGGGGGTGGGAGCTGGCTGCCGGTGTCGTCGAGGCTGGTGAGGACCTGGAGGCGGCCGCAGCCCGGGAGATGCTGGAGGAGACCGGCTGGCGCCCGGGGCCGCTCCACCACCTGCTGACCGTCGAGCCGTCGAACGGGCTCGCCGACGGTCGACACCATGTCTACTGGTCCGAGACCGCCGAATACGTTGGCCACCCCGAGGATGCGTTCGAATCAGAGCGACGCGAGTGGGTCCCGCTCGGCGAGGTCCCGAACCTGGTGGCCAAGGGCGAGATCCGCAGCGCGAACGCGGTGGCTGCGCTACTCCTGCTCCACCACCTGAGGGTCACATAGCCCCGCGCTTCCCTGCTTGGTGACCTACCCGGCAAAGCGGTGGGCTGGCTTTCGAACATATGAGCGATAATGGCAGTGTGTACTGCCCGAGCTGCCCCGCCGATGCCCGGCTGGCCGACCGCGCCGAGATGGCCGGCCCCGGCCAGCACCCGAGCACGGATGCCTGGCAGATCGTGATTGTGCATGTGGAGGGTGCCTGGCAGCCCGCCCTGCTGACCCAGTGGCGGCGGCTGCCCTCCGGCTGGGTGGCCCACGTTCGTTGGCGGAAGACCGCGGACCCCGGCGACGGCTGGGCCTGGCTGGCCTACACCCCCGCCACCCTCCAGCCCCTCACCCCCGACGGCATGGACGCCGCCAACCTCGGCGCGTAGCCGCTCACCTGTCCGACCCGCACCCTAGGATCGCCCCGTGCCCGACCCCTTGTTCATCCCCAACGACCTCGTCCAGCTCCAGCGCCGCCGCATCACCGCAGAGACCGCCGTCGCCCAGCACATCGCCGCCGTCGACCGGTTCCGCCGCGAGCAGTACCCCGCACCCGAGCAGACCCAGGAGCGGGCCCGCTGGAGCGAGGAGGAGCGCACCAAGCTGGAGGAGCTACGCGCCGAGCGAGACCAGCTCGGCCGCGACGTCCGGCAGCACCCCGTCATGGTCCAGGCCCGCATAGAGGGCCGCTTCTGGACGGCCTGGGACGCACTCCAGGCCGCCGCGCGGGATCAAGCCGGCTGACCGGAAGTCAGGCCGCGGTCGCGGCCTGGATGCGTTCCCGCGCCGCGCACGCCGCCGACGAACCCGCAGCGGCCGCCAGTTCGGCGTCGAGCTCCCCAAGGCGGTCAGTGACCCGAGTCGACGTGACCTGCCCGAACAGAGCAAGGGCCTCCGCTGTGGCCGCCTCCGCGCCCTCAAGTTCGCCCGCCCGGACGTAGGCACGGGCCAATGCGATCCGGTCGAAGGCCCGACTGCGAGTCCGTTCCTTTGGCCGCAGTGCGGTACCAGCCTGGATGCCGGTGATCGCCCGCCGGGCTCGGTCTGCGTCGCGCTCGGCGGCGATCAGCTCGCACACGCCCACGGTGACCTCGTACTCGGCCCGGTCGAACCACTCCACCCACGTCGGGACCTCGGCATCGGTGTTCAGGGCGTGCTCGGCGACCGCGATCGACCGCTCGACGGCAGGCAGGTCGCCGAGCGAGGCGTGGCAGCGCGCCTCCAACGTGGCCAGCACGGCGCGCAGGCGGTCAGCCGGCCTCTTGCGGGTGCCATACAGCCCAGCCTGAACGAGTTCGAGGGCGTCGGTCGTGCGGCCCAGATGATTCGCCTGGCGGGCGAGGCAGTTGAGCAGGTGGCCAGCGATCCCTGCACCTGCCAGACCCGCTGCCTTGGCGGCCTGGAGGCCGAGCAGCAGGTAGTGCTGTGCTTCGGCGTGGCGTCCGGTGTCGTGGGTCATCCAACCGGCCACCGACGCCAGGTCGGCGACCGCGACGAACAGCTCACGCCCCACCGCGTCGCTGGCGCGGCTCTGCTGGGCGAGGGCGGTGACGTCGTGGAGCTGGCCGACGACGGCTCGCCGGCTGAGGCCGCCACCGTGCGTGTTGTCGAGCCGTCGGAAAGCGTCAGTAGTGTCCCTGATCCTCCGTACATCGGACATGCCGAGTCGGCCCGGCCTCGCCGGATTGGGTAACTCGCTGTCCGGCAGGTGCAGCCAGGGCTGCACCGCGGTGAGCAGCTCTGGACCGGCCAGTAGGCGGGCGTTCGTGGGGGTGAAGCCGTCGGTCACGGCGTCGCTCCGGGTGGTGTCGATGATCGCCGCACACACCGCGGCGCCCGACCACCCCGAGGTGGCCCCGGCCGCCGGACGGCCGGTCATGCCGATGTCAGCGGGTGTCAGCCGGGTCGGGGGGCCGCACAACCGGTTGAGTGCCTCGGCGATGAGGTCAGGCAGTGGTGGCCGTGGATTCTCGCCCTTGATCCAGCGGGGCACCCGGGAACGGTCGGGTGCGATGTCGCGGTGGCCGCGCTCCACCGCGACAGCTCGGATCGTTCTGGTGATCTTCTGGTGGCTCGCTCCGCTACGGCTCACCCAGTGGGCGAGCGCGGCATTGGGTTGCTGGCCGGGTGGAGCCACCGGACCTCCTCGGCTGACGGAACGTCAGGTGTGCGGTCGGCCTAGGGTACTGCCTTCGCAGGCATCCCGGACCTAGGGTGGCGCGCGATTCGCAGCAATTCGCAGCAGCACACAGCAGGTTGGGATGGCGAGATTCGCACGCCAGCGCGGCGAGCGCGCACCTGGTTTCGCAGCGGTGATGGGCCGTGTTCTGGAGATGGCCGGCCGCAAGGGCCAGCCAGGGCGTTGCGAAAGGAGGGGTCGGCATGGGTATTCCAATGAGTGCCGACTGGAACGGTTTCATCAACCTGCCGACGGAACTGGAGGAAGAGCTCATCTCGATCGGACGCGCGCTTCCCGCCTGGAGCATGGAGGGCGCCTTCCTGGCGGATTCCACGATCGATCGGTACCGGACTCATCTGGCTTCGGTCCCGCAGTTCACCGAGACCGCCGAATCCCTGCGCGCCATGCTCGGCGCGGACGGCCCCGGATACGCGGTGGTGCGCCTGGGGAACATCGCTCAGGCTCTGGGAACCAAGGACGAGTTCCAGCGCTTGGCAACGGCGGTCCTCGCCGAGGTGGCTGTGCCCTTCCAACCGTTCCGGCGCTGGCCGCTGTGGAAGGAACTCGGGACCAACCTGAGCGCCAATCCCGGCATGTCTACCGGGGTCGGGTACAACGCCTTCCACATGGATGTGGTCAACGGGACCGAACCGCCGGACTACTCGGCGCTGCTGTGCGTCCGACCCGACCCGCTCGGCGCCGGCGCGAGCATCCTGTCCGACGCCCGCGCTGCCGTCATGCGTCTGACGCCGGCAAGCCGGGCCCTCCTCGCCGAAGTCGCGTACACGTATGGGGCGTTCTACGAGCTGTCCGACGTCGGCACGGAGTACCGCCCGTTCCCCGTCCTGGACCACAAGCCGGCGGACCTCGGGTTCGTCCGGTTCACTGCCAAGATGCTCACCGAGTCTGGGCTTGCCGCGGAGCACGCCCAGGCGGCCAGGGAGCTTGCGGACGAACTGATTGCCGGGCAGGTTTCGTTCACGCTCCAGCGCGGTGACGTCTTGATCGTGAACCAGCATCGCTGTGTTCACGGCCGCGAAGCGCTCGCCGCTGGCCAGTACGACGTGGCGCCCGAGAATCGGCGCCTGCTGCTCCAGCTGTTCCTGCGGGACTGCAGCAGGCCGCGCTAGATCCGCGACTTCCGCACGCTGGCCCACGTCGCCCCGGCCAGCGCTCCGACCGCCCGGAAAACCGACAACCCTTCGTGTTGGCGGTACAACTCCCAGTTGTACGGGACCAGCGCCAGCTTGTTGGAGGAGAGCGACCCCGCCCGGCCGGACCTGTAGATCGCCAGCGGCTCTTGCAGGCCCCGGGCGGGGTGCCCGTCCCGCATGATCGACAGCCACAACGCGTAGTCCTGCCGCCGCGGCATATCGGGCATCAGCCGGGTGCCCAGCACCGTCCGGTCGTACATGGCGGTCAGGGCACCGATGTGGTCCTGCACCAGCATGTCCCGGTACGTTACGTGTTCCCGTGCCGCGATAACGCGCCTGTTCGGCGTGAAGGCGGAGGCCTCGCCCACATAGTCGCCGTCGACCTTGTAGTAGGAGGTGAAGGTCAGCGGGGCATCGCCCGAGGCGGCGAACGCGAGCTGCCGCTCCAGCTTCTCCGACAGCCACATGTCGTCGCTGTCCAGGAATGCCACGTACTCCCCCCGCGCCCGCTGAAGGGCGAGGTTGCGGGCCCTGGCCGCACCGCCCTGCTCGGGCGCCGCCTGCGGGCGCACACGCCCGTCCTGACGGGCCAGCTCCTGCAGCAGATCCATCGAATCGTCGGTGGACGCGTCGTCGGTGACCAGCAGCTCCACGTCGGCGTGGGTCTGCGCGAGCACCGAGCGCACCGAGGCACCAAGCGTGGCAGCCGAGTTGTGAACCGGCATCACCACAGAAACCAGGGGCACGGCCGCTCCTTACCCAGACGGAGTCATCATGATGAACGTTGTCGTCGCAGGCCAAGGCTACGTCGGTCTGCCGCTCGCCGTACGCGCGGCCGAGGTCGGCCATCACGTCGTCGGCTACGACGTGGACCAGCACCGTACCAAGCAGCTCGCCGCCGGCGAGTCGTACGTGGAGGACATCCCGGCCGACCGGCTCCGCCCGCTGCTGGCGGCCGGCCGCTACCGCCCCACCGCCGACCCCGCCGAACTGGCCGGCTTCGA